>JACMLR010000081.1 GCA_014379515.1 Chitinophagaceae bacterium | reverse complement strand
GGCATATCTGGGGTCGCTGTTTTATTAACCACGATGTTATCCACCACAACGGCGGGAATGAGATCTAATGCAAACGAGTTCCTATCTGTTTCCGTACTGGTCATTGGAACCCCATTCAGAATCGTTTGATTGTACTGTTCCGCAAGTCCCCGGACCACGACAAATCGATTATCCTGAACGCTTACTCCGGTGATTCTTTTTCCGATTTGACCAACATGGGTATCGGGAGTTCTAACGATGGCTTCAACTGAAATTACATCCTGAGCACCTGAAGCGCGCTTTTGCAGATTGTACAATGCTGCCTGCGTGGCTCGCCTAACGCTGTATGTTACCCGAACAGTATCGATGCTTTTAGAAGCAGGGGTCATTACAATCGGAATCGTATTTGTTTCCGATTTCTTTATTTCAACACCTGTGATATCTTGCGACGCGTATCCATTCATTGAAATTGTTAACGTATATGTTCCAACCGGTAGTGAAATTAGAAACGTCCCGTCTTGTTGAGATGCAGTGCCGTATTTCGTTCCTTTAACGGAAACACTAGCGCCATAAAGTTTTTCTCCAGTAACTCCGTCATTAATTCTCCCTGCGAGTCTACCTGTTACCGTTTGTGCGGATGCAAAACTCACAATGAATGAGCATAGAAGAATGCATGCAATTCTGCCAACATGTATTCTCAACCTTATGTCTTTGTTTCCAGTAATTTTCATAACATTTCTGTTGTGTCCTTTGAGTTCGCTTATTCCGGAAGATTGTACCTTGATTTTAAAGGACTGAAGTTTGTCCAGCCACGAAGCCAGTTTTCTTTTCCAAACGCACCTCTGAATTCGACCTTGTCAAAAAAGGGGTGGCCAAAATCTGAGCCCAAAAAGTTTCCGTCTTTTAATAAAACCGAAGTTTCATGTGGCAATGCTGCTGTTTCATTAAATGTTCCCTCATCCTGGAAACCGAAACCCCTCGTGCTATAAGCCATGACATTATTAAATCGCGGCTCGAGCATATAACTTCTGAAGTCGATATAATCATAAATCCGGTACACGCCACGCCGGATATAGAATGAACGTAAGGTGTCAATGCAATGCACCATTGAATGCGTAAACTCGGACTCGAGGTAATGTACTTTTCGTGCAGATAATGAATCGGCAATTTGCCACGCACCGACAGGGTATCCCAACAAGGCGGTGTTCCTGATCTTAAAACCAGCATTATGATTTATTACAAGGGCGGCAGAATAAAATCTATTTGAACTGTCCTTGTAAGCAGCAGCTGTTCCATTCATCGGTGCAGGGCCGATCATTGTAACATTCGACATCAATGGATTAGTAGACGGCTGAGCAGAAGGATTGGCATTATTGTTTTCTATATAAACTCCAGAGATTGCATTGGTAACCCGTCCAGTAGCTGAGCCAAAAAAAGGAAACCGATAGCCTAACAAATACTGAAGGCGACCGGTATAGCCGTTGCCGAAATAAAAATCACTGAAAGTTCCGCAGGCAATCGATACGAGGTACTTACCATCCACGGTGCCACCGTTGAACTCGAATCCGGCACTATAATTTGAATAGCTTGTTTGAATATGATTGAGAACCGTACCTGAGCCAACCGAATTAAGTCGTAGGCCACCAAATTCAATTCTTATATATTGAAGAGATCCTGAAACATCGTCGGCAATACCATTTGGATTACCGTTGTTGTTGATCGACTTCCCATTGATGGTGATTCCTTGCCAATAATTATTCGCTTCACCGGGAGGGAGGTTCGAAGTGAATACAATAGGTCGATCAATCGTTCCGTTGGCTGTAATTGTTGCACCCTGGTTAATCGATATCCCAATTCCAGGATTTGATTTAATCACAGTTCCGGGTTCAATAATTAGTTGTTCCCCAT
Organism: Chitinophagaceae bacterium; assembly: GCA_014379515.1. Taxonomy (GTDB): domain Bacteria; phylum Bacteroidota; class Bacteroidia; order Chitinophagales; family Chitinophagaceae; genus Endoryza. The sequence goes on along the minus strand of JACMLR010000081.1, from coordinate 7,668 downwards.
CCTCCCTGGCGATTGGAGAAGTTAGTAGATAAACCGTATCAGCGAATAGCTGAAGTGTTTTAAAACGGGTACCTGCAATTGATACATCCGTAAGTATTTTTTCAGGTTTTACACGGAAAGTTTTTTCCATTGCATTTTTTTTGCAAGAAATGCATGCCAATGAAAGCACCAGCAATGATGCTAAAAGATATTTATGTTGAGTTGAGATTCCCATGAATTTAATTTTGAATTTTGAACGACAACCGCACATAAAAAGAACGAACACCCTCGCGTTTGTAAGTTGTGTTATCGATGCCACCTGCATAACGACCAGTGCCACCGTTGGCTTTATAAACAACTAAAGGCTCATCGAATTTCTTATTACCATTTAAATCCTGGTAAGTGATAAAAGACTCCTGGAAAATGTTGTTGGCTCCGACGCTGACTCGCAAAACAGACCTAAAAAATTCTTGTGAGAGCTGTAAGTCCATCTGCGTTCTGCCTTTTGTATAATAGTGTGGAATGGCAAGAACTTCTTTCTCATTTATAAGCTTTGTAATGCTTCCAGACCCGACGGCTGAAATGAAATCACCCGTTGTGTTTAGCGACAACATGAGGGCAGGATACCCCGGAGCACTCGCGATGATACCAGCGTTCAGTGCATAATCGGGTGTTCCCGCCAGTGTGTGCGTTTCTACAAATGGATTACCTGTCGATTTGATCGGCCCTCTTTTCACTTCCGATTCAACAAGAGTAGAACTAAAGAAGACTGCAGATTTGGATAGCCATGATTTTTCTTTCGAGCTAAGGGGAACATTCAGAGAAAGAGTTACGCCATATACTTCCGCGGCGGGCATATTGTGTGGAGTACTTTTCAGATTGCCTGTCGATGATGCAAAACCTGTGACGAGGTACTCAATGGGTTGATAAATCTTTTTGTAAAACCCGCGCAAGCTAAAATGAGAAAATGTGGATGGCTTGAACTCCAGGTTAACATTGAAATGATCGATAGTTGAATTTGCGAGCAAGCGATTACCGGTTGTAACCATGAATTGGTCGGGATCATACGATCTGTAATCTGACAACTCCTGCAACATTGGTCTATTCAACGAACGGGAGTAATGACCCATGATTGCAAACTTATTCAGTGGCCGATACGAAATACTTGCGACAGGAAGCAGGTCGAAATAAGAGACATAAATATTTTCATCAAGCGTAATTTTCTCCGCATTCTTATAGCCTTCGAAATAATGAAACTCGCTAAGTGATACAAGTTGACTGGTAGACTCGAACCTTAAACCGACTTCAACCGAGATGTTGCGCGACAAGCGCATTTCATTGTTGATATATGCTGCCCCAACAGTTGCTGAACCCAGGTAGTTTGCGTAGTTGTCAGGATTGACTTCATTCGGATTGAATGAGCCGGTTGCTCCAATTACATTTGTAAAATATTCTTCCGCGTCGAGGCCGCCCGGAAAATAGCGTTGAGGAGCAAGCAAGCCATCGATTGTAAACGAGCCGGCCCCTTCATATAATAAGATGTCACTTGTCAATTCGCGATACTGCGTTTGCAGGTATACACCCCCCGACAAGATGCTTGACCGGTGAAACAATTGTATCGGCGCACTTAAATTGCCGGAAGCCGTAAAGAAATGATCGGTTACATCCTTCCACGATCGGGAGGAATTTGGAAAAATCGCATCAAGATTGGCAAGAAGTTGATTTCGCCCAACGTTGTTGCGATCAGGGAGGGGTTGAGTTTGTTGATGCGCAATCTCGTAGAAATCATTATTGACCGAATCGCGCCTCAATAAAAAGGATCGATCATCTGGATTCGATTGTTTGAAATTATTATAGCCTACTTTCCAATCAAATCTAAACTTACCTTTCTCTCCCATAGCATGTGCACCATTGAGCATCAGGTTAACAGTTCGTCGCTGTTCTTGAAAATTCCTAATACCTCTGTCGGCGACACTATCCTCATCTGGTTTAGAAATATAATTTCGCTGGGTATGCAGAAATGTCTTTTGCCCAGTGTAGACGGCTGCAAATGAGATGCGGCTTTTATTCCACTCGATTGCACTGCCGAGATAAGCTGTGAGATGGGAAGCTTGTTGGAAATTTGTATTGTCTGACTGCGAATTGACAACTCTCAAATCATTTCTCGAGAACGGGTAAGGGTTCGATGCCACATTTGGTGCAACAGACACTTCCGATTTAAAGATCTCTTTCGTTGCCTGGTGATTCAAATATGCAACTAATCCAAGCTTGCTCTCCTTCAATTTGATGTTTCTTCCCCAGCCAAGAACAAATCGATCACCGAGGCCTAACGTTGCAAGTTCTGACGGAGCAAGATTATTAGGCAGAGTTTTTAGTAAATCCACCCGTTCCTGCGGATTCTTCTGAGATAATCGCGTTTCAGTTCGGGCGTTTGGAAAACCATCGGGAAGTTTGTTAGAAAGGGAAGGCCCACTAAGCCATTCGTTAAAATCACGTTTCTCACCAACAAAGTCGTCTCCGAATCGGTTGCCCTGAAATTGGGTGCCAAGTTGTAAATAAAAAAAGTTTCTGTCTGGAGACGTTTTCGTTTGAATATTGATGTTAGCAACACCAAACTCGCCGGGCATTGATGCACGCTTATACAATAATACTGATGTCGACTCGAGCATTTCTGCAGGTAATACGGTGAAATCAAATAAGCGCTCAACCTGCCCAATCCCAGGGTTTAGCGTACCGTTAATAAAAAGTTGGTTATATCGGCCAGATATACCAGAATTCATCAGGGTAAAGGAAGGTTTAACTGAAGGTATCTGTATGACATTCAGCCCCGGCAGGGGGGCCAGTGCTACAGCAGCATTCTGGAAAAGAAGATCGTCTTTTAGGTACGACCAGTTAATTTCATGGCTCACACGTGCAGAACTAGAAATTGCGATTAAGCTTCGCTTCCTCGTCAATTGAAATATGCTTATCGAATCTCGTCCCTGACTGCTAACAATATCCGGGCCCGACAGGGTGCCATCCAGTATTGGTTTTAAAAAAACAAGAAGTGGTACGATTGCACCCGGGTTAATTTTGGTCTGCTCGACGATCAAGGTTTGATAGCCATCGGCCTGGAAAAAAAACCGGCTTTGTCCTTTATCGATTACGATTGAAAAATTACCATCCGGGTTGGATCTGGTAATTATAGCAGTATCTCTCTTGCCGACGATAACGCCTTGCAATGGCTGATTCGTTCTGGCGTCAACAATTTTTCCTTTGATCACCCCTTTTGACGATTGGCCAAATGCAGGAACATAAAAAAATCCGATCAATAAACTCAATATATAATAACCAGCTCTTTGTAACAATCTACGAGCATTCTCCATTATGTTCTGTTTCAGTAGATCGCAAAACTATTCGTTCATTGTATCGCCGATGTTAAGAAACTATTATGTTACCGTGCTGTGAATAAGTTGCGGCTTACTTTAATAACAGGAAAGCTTTTTCAATCAATGGATCGATTCCATTTGTTTCATCAATAGGTGAGATGTTGAGGTATATGTCGGGCGTAATACCCGCATCTATGGGAATTTTATCAGCAGATAATGTAATAGTGGATGAATACTGCAGCGTCCACCCGTTTGCTAAAATATAATTATTGGGGATACTTCCACCGCCACCAGTTTGATCACCCAAAATGGTAACCTGCGGCAGGTAATTCATATACGATGCGAAATCGTTGCAGGCGCTGAAACATGTTCTGTTTGTCAATACTATAACCGGATTCGAGTATGGTATTGCCGTGGGTTCCAAATAGTAGGCGTTCGGAAGCAGGAATTGATTATGACCAGGCCCGCTCTTCACAAGTTCATATTTTACCAATGTTTTCTTGTCAAGAAACTTCTGAACGAGCCGATTAACGTTACCAGCTTTCCCCCCGGTATTGCTTCGAATGTCCAGGATCAACCCGGTTGTTGATTGCAGCTCATTGAATACTTTTTCGAGATCTTCATTGGTATAATCGTCCCTAAAAGACTTGCAATACAGGTAGCCGATGCCTTGTTTTATGGTATATATAAAAGGACCGGAAACCTTCGAGGAACTACCGAGGTAGTTTGCGCTGATATTCGGATAATTGAAATTGGTTGGAAATAAACGATAAAAGTTTTCGTAGGTGAACGTCTTGAACGGGGAGATCAGTGTGACATGCCCGTCCTTTAATTCTTCAAGCATATCGGCGCATACTTCAAACAATGCTGCTTCCGTCATCGCGTTGGTAACGGTGCTACGATATTTATCATAGATCATTTTCCACTCAATTTGTTTCACGTCAAAAAGTGCATAATGTCGATCCATGAAGGTCCACAATTCTTCGAAAGTTTCGACAGCACTGGTTCCGGGAGGGGATGTCTGAAGCGTTTTTTTGCAGGAAGTGGCAGCAAAAAATAACAGTAAGCATATGGAAATGACCGTGTATGGCTTGCGAATGCGCCTCATAGCTTAAAAAGGATTTCAATTGAAAGCGAATGCATTGAGGAAATTGTTTCACGTTCAGAGTTCAGTCGATAGTATTCCCAGGTATAACCCAATCCCAGGTTTAACCGCTCAGTTATAGCTTTACAAACCGAAAAACGATCGCCCCATTTATTAACCTCACCTATACTCCCAACGCTCCATGAATCAGACGCGACGCTGCTACCGAAAACAGGCTGACGATACATCGAAAGAATAGCGATAAACGCGCGGTTTCTAAATGAAACTGGCCGGTTGCTTCCAATTTTGATCATGTAATCCCCAACAAGGGAAGTTGAGGCGATAGTCTCAAATGATGTATTGAAATTTATGAGGTCGCTATACTCTTTGTCGGCGCGAACAAAATCAATCATCAGCCCCGCGTGAAGATCGCTGCCTGTTTCTTCGCGACGATTGAGTTTATAAAGAATTGATGCGGTAGCAGTCAGCAGCGATTTAGATATCCGCAGCTGTTTTTTTTCCGAGAAGGATAAAGTTCCCTTACCATATCTCATACTGACTTCTAACAACAGGTTATTTCTTTCCTGGCTCGCGGCCAATTGAAGTCCAGGAATAAATCCAGTCGCCGGCACTGAACTGAAATGTTTATCGATGGTCTTATCAAATAATAAATACGGGCGGACATGAAACTGGGTATTCGACCCACCCGGAGGTTGGCAAAACAGATTGTTAGCAGCCATGATACACAAAAAGAAAAACAACAATCGCATCAAGAAAGAATTGGTAGCAAATAACTCGAATCTTATCCACAAAAAAACAAGTCACTATTCACACAATGCAAACGTAACAGTGGCTTAACAATTAGTTAAATGAAGGAAGGGACCTTACATAAGAAATTTACACTTAGATATTCTGATTTCAGTCAAGCCAACCACGTTTATTGCCTGCCGTGATCTTGAGTAAGTAAAAGATAAAAATATACTTATTCTTATCGATACAACAAATCTGCGTCGATGAGAATGAAACACCAACATGAAAGCCACCAAAACAATCGGATTCAATGGATCTATGTTAGATGAAAAGCCGACCGGTGTCGGTGTGTATACATATAATATAATAAACAATCTCCAGCGACTGTATCAGTCGGATCCAACTCGTTCGCTAGAAGTGTTTACCCCGTCACGATCGTTTTTGAATAAGTCGGTAGCAATAATCAAGCTGCCTAATATCCTGCAATCATCGAGGTTTGGGAAAACTGCCGCTTTAACCCGCTTTCTTTGGAACCTGATTCTATACCCGGTTGTTGCGAAACGGATGAGCTTACTGGTTAGCCCGACAACGCACGGGTCGCTTGCTTTATCCAATCAGCTCATCACGATTCATGATCTTCTTTCATTACGTTACGACAACATTAGCAAGCATCAACGCTTCTATTTCACATATGTCTTACCAAGGCTTGTCAAAAAAACAAAAAAGATCATCGCAATCTCGGAAAGCACAAAAAAAGACGTCGTCCATTTTTTAAACTGCCCGCCAGAGCACGTCAAAGTCATCTATAATGGTTATGATAAAGAACAATTTTATCAGTCAAACGTAAGTGGGACCGATATATACTCAAAATACAAACTTCAAAAGTATATACTCGCGATCGGCCCGACGTATCCTCATAAGAATTTTGCAACCTTACTCCATGCGTATGCAAAGCTTCCTGTGGCTGAAAGAGAAATGTATCCACTGGTTATTGCAGGAGGGATGAAAAAATACTTACGATCACTCGAGGCTATCGTGAATGCATTGGCGCTTCAAAAACATGTGCATTTCCTTGGATACGTTCCGCAGGAGTTGATGCGATCCCTGTACACAGAAGCATTGATGCTGGTTTTTCCAAGTTTGTACGAAGGTTTTGGTTTCCCATTGTTAGAGGCAATGGCCTGTGGTTGCCCGGTTGCATCTTCACAAACATCTTCAATGCCTGAAGTTTGTGGCAATGCGGCAATTTACTTCGATCCCCTATCGGCCGATTCAATATTGAGTTCGATGCGATCGATTATCGTATCGGCCGAAGTAAGAAACAACCTAATTACAAAAGGCCTGGAACGAGCGAAGCTTTTCTCCTGGGAAAAGGCGGCCACCGAATACAAAACATTGATTGATGAGTATCTCAATTAAAAATATTTTATGATAGAAATCAGTTGCTCTATTGTTTTATACAACAACCCGGTGCAAGAAGTGAGACGTGCAATCGAAAGTGTTCTGCAAAGTACTCACAGTGTAAAAGTTTACCTGGTCGACAATTCAGAAGAAGATAAATTCCGGTACGAATTTATTTCACCACAAGTTGAATACATCTACACCGGTGAGAATCTTGGGTATGGTCGCGGACACAACCTTGCTATTGCTCGAGTTAAAGGAAGATCTAAATATCATTTGATTCTTAATCCAGATGTCGAGTTCGATCCAGCGATTCTTACGAGTTTGTTCAATTTCATGGAAAAGCGAACCGATGTGGGGCTTGTAATGCCAAAGGTTCTGTATAGAAACGGTGAACTGCAATATCTCTGTAAAAGGCTTCCCTCCCCCGCCGATCTCATTCTCCGCAGATTTATTCCTAAACCGATTAAAGCGCTTTTCAAAAAATCAATGGAGAGTTATGAACTGAAACAAAAAGATTATAATTCGGTTATGGATATCCCCAACTTGTCGGGTTGCTTCATGTTCATTCGTGAAGAAGTGTTCCGGTATATTGGACAATTTGATGAACGATATTTTCTTTATCTCGAGGATACTGACTTATGCCGACGTATCAACGCATACTATCGTACAATCTATTACCCGTCAGTAAGTATCATTCACGGTTACAGCAAAGCTTCCTACAAGAGTCTCAAGCTGATGAAATATCACCTCCAATCCTCTATAAAATATTTCAACAAATGGGGATGGCTGTTTGACAGGAGCAGGCAATTAATTAATGCGGCAGTGTTAGATAACCAACTGATGCCGGCACTTGAACTTAGAAGAAAATTCAGAAGAGCGGAGGTAAAAGCTACAATGATCTCTTCTTCATTTGCCGAGATTGGTTCCAGGATCGTCGAACAGCATCCTGCAAAACGGAAGACAGAACTATTTGAATTGGATCATTATGCGTAGAAGAGGTATTTCCGTCGTCATATGTTGTTACAATAGCGAAAAGCGTCTTCCAGAAACGCTGAGCGCACTCAGTAAACAATCAACCTATTT
>JACMLR010000080.1 GCA_014379515.1 Chitinophagaceae bacterium | reverse complement strand
ACTTTTAATTTTCATTCGTTTACTATGTCACCATTCAACCGAAGACGTTTTCTTCGCAATACTGGACTTTCGATATTGCCCACTTTGTTGCCAGCAGTTAGCGCAATCGCAAATGAGAAATCGCAACTTCCCCAAGCGGCTAAAGTGATTCGTTTTTTTGCGGATAGTGCTCCGCTCGAAGTTGGTGAGTACGCGGAACTTCTTCGCGAAATCAATTTAAAGCACTCCATTGTCAAAGATCGATATGGCGCAGGTGGAGTGGTGGCTGAACTTGAAAACAAATTCTTACAGGTAACAGGGAAGGAAAGAGCGATCTTTTTACCGTCAGGGACAATGGCCAATCAATTTGCTCTTGCAGAACATAGCGGTAGCAACACAAAAATATTTGTACAGGATACAAGTCACGTTTATCGCGATGAGGCAGATGCGGCACAGTCTGTTTTTCAAAAACGACTGATGCCTCTCGCAAAAAACGAAACTGCGTTTACAGCTGCCCAGTTGAAAGATGCAATCGATCATCTTTCCGAAGAAGAAGTTTTTGCAAGTGGAGTTGGAGCAGTATCAATTGAGAACCCAGTTCGTCGGACAAGCGGTCGAATGATTTCGATAGATGAGATAAAAAAAATCAGTGCGTATTGCAAAGAGAAAAATATCAAGCTTCATCTCGATGGTGCACGTATCTACATTGCGTCTGCATGGTCAGGAATATCAATCAAAGAATATGCATCTCATTTTGATAGCATTTATATTTCCCTCTATAAATATCTTGGGGCACCCTCCGGCGCAATTTTGTGCGGCGATAAAAATTTAATTGATCAAATTCCGCATCTAATGAAGATTCATGGCGGGTCGATGTATGGTAACTGGACAAATGCCGCGCTTGCTTTACATCATATGGAGACTGCGGAAGAATCATGGAAAAGAATTAAACAGCGCGCCGATTTATTGTTTCCCGAACTCAATAAAATTTCGGGCATACAAATAAATGCGTTGAGTAGCGGAACAAACATTTACAGCCTTGTACTAGCCAACACTATCAATGGTGGCCGATTTGCTGAGAAACTGAATCGGGACTTCAATATCCGAATTGGTCGAATCAACTCAAACACGACCGAGATGACAGTAAATGAAACACTCCTGTATCAAAACATTGATTTTGTAACTAACGCATTCAGAGCCGCGGTGATGGGTTAACCCTGGTAGAAAAATTGGTTACTTGTGACAGAACATTCACATAACCGTTACTGTTGTAACCTACCTGGAATGGCGGAATCGCCTCACCTGGATTGTCAGCGTTCACGCCTGAACACATTTAAATTAATGTATCTAACTATTTGACAGCCAGTCCAAAATACTTCCGATTAGCGGAAATTGTTGGGGGTGAATGATTGTGATTATAAAAATATACTATCTTCAGCCGGTTCGATAAGCCCGAAACTGACGAATAGGCTATTAATCAACTAAACGGCAGGTAATTTGTTATTATTAATCAGCCAGAATCAACGACTGGGGAAGAACTAAAAAACGGAATTCAAAATGGCATTTAAAAAAGAAGAAGTCGAGGTCATAGAACCTAAAGACGTATTTGTAGGCGATAAAACAGCGCCTGTAACATTACAAGAGTTCGGAGATTATGAAAGTGAAGCTTGCGCAAAAGCAAATGAAGTGGTTAAAAAGTTATTGGAAGAATATGAGGGTAAAATTCGGTTCAATTATCGTCATTTTCCATTGACTCGTATTCATCAACGCAGTCTTAAAGCTGCGGAAGCAGCAGTAGCTGCCGCGCAGGAAGGTAAGTTCTGGGAAATGCACAACATCATTTTTGCAAACCGCCGTAATCTTGGTACAACAAGTTTGAAACTTCACAGCAAAGAAGCTGGAGTTAATAACAAGAAATTCCTGGATGATTTAGTAAACGCAATTTATGGTTGGCATGTTCAGGCTGATCTTAAAGAAGGACTTGATCGCGGAGTAAAAGACGTTCCGGCATTTTTCATTAATGGTGAAGTTTTCACTGGCAAACCAAGCTTTGAAAATCTGAGTGCAGCAATCGATCAGGCGTTGAAAAAAGCTAAAAGAAAACCCGCGGTTAAACAGCGCGCATAATTTCTTCGCAAAAATTCTTAATCCTTCATCACTGAAGGATTTTTTTTGTTCCCACGTGTGAAGGACGGAGTAAGACGATTATTTAAATTCGAGCCACAAAATAAAAGCAATGAGCATCGCTTTGGTTTCTTATACCACACAGATTGGCCAATTCACAACAAAAGGAGAGAAGTCTGGATGGATGTATATCGTTGTTCCGCAAGATCTCGCGGAAGAAATGATGCCAGGAAATCGAAAAGGGTTTCGGGTGAAAGGCAAGCTCGATCGATTTGCAATTAGTGGTGTATCGTTATTGCCGATGGGAGATGGAAGTTTTATCATCCCATTCAATTCTTCGATGCGGAAAGGCACTGGTAAGAAGAAAGGTGCGATGGTTGAGGTGAAATTGCAGGTGGACAAAAAAGAGTACGAACTGAATAAAGAATTTATAGAATGCCTGGTCGACGAGCCTGAAGCTCATGCGTTCTTCAATTCATTTTCGAGGTCGGTCCAGAACTATTATAGCAAGTGGATTGATTCTGCTAAAACCGAGGAGACAAAAACAAAACGGATTGCAATGGCAATAAATGCGCTTTCTAAAAAAATGGATTACGGGTTGATGTTGAGATCGGCGAGAAAAGATAAAATTGAAAAAGACCAGGGTTATTAAAAACGAAAAGAGCTTCCGAAGAAGCTCTTTTCTATAAATCGGTTCGATTTAATTACCAGCGATTGTTGTTGCTGAAAGAGCGGCCACCGCCACCACCAGAACCACCTCTGTTACCACCGCCACCACCGTTAGATGGTCTGTCTTCTTTAGGACGTGCGATCATAACTTTGATGCTTCTGCCATCAACCATAGCACCATCCAATTCGGTGATTGCTTTTTGGCCTGCAGTTTCATCAGACATTTCAACAAAGCCAAAGCCTTTGCTGCGTTGTGTGAATTTGTCGGTAATTACCTTAGCAGATGATACGTCTCCGTACTCTGCGAAATAGCTTCTTAAGTCTTCATCTTGTACGTTGAAGCTTAAATTTGAAACATAAATGTTCATGTGTGCAAATAAATAAATTAAAAATACTTAGGAAACGAGCAACGTAAAGAAGATTAACTTTTAGCAGAATGCTTAGCAGATAACATCGTTCACTTACAAAATGCTGTAAACCCAAATTGACAATGCGAAGATAAGTCAATTTGATTAAAAATTAGTTTTATTCTACAAATTTTCTCGTTAAGAAATTGTCAACGTAAAACTCCGAATTACCTTATCGTAAACCTTCTCGCTTAAACGGCCTATTGCCGGGAAACCGTACATTTGCCGCTCATTTCCATGTATGCTGATATTTAAAGAGTTTACGTTTGATTCTGCACATTTTCTGCCGAATGTTCCGGTTGGTCATAAGTGTAGAGAAATGCATGGTCATACCTATCGGCTCAGGGTTTGGATCGAAGATCAACCACACCCGCATCTTGGGTGGGTGATGGATTTTGCCGACCTAAAACAGATCGTAAAACCGGTTGTTGCGCGGCTCGACCATCAATGCATGAATAATGTCGCCGGCCTTGAGAACCCTACCTGCGAAATGATCGCTGTTTGGATCTGGAATCAATTGAAACCGTCTCTTCCAAAAATGATTCGGATTGAACTTCATGAAACGCCAACCTCCGGGGTGATTTACGAAGGATAATCAATGAAGCCCGACAGGCATCCAGTATGACCTGCCATTCCCGTTCTTCATAGCACCACTGGTAACTCGTGCATACGTGAACAGCAAGTATTCTTTCCGGCGGATGTTAGCTCGTGGTGATTGATGACGTTATCGCATTACTACCAACTGTCGGCCTGATTGACCAAATTCGCGAACACAACATCTTATTTTTCCACAAGCATTTCACAAACGGCGTTTGCTGAATGTTTTGTGTATAAGAAGTGCACAATTATGAACGGTGGCAAGCAAGAGGATGCTATTTTACAGAGCCATTAAGAAACCACATTTCGACCTCATAAAAATTAACAATTGTGCGACTAAAGAGTCTAGAAATCAAAGGATTTAAAAGTTTTGCCGATAAAACCGTGTTGAATTTCGATGAAGGTGTAACAGGCGTTATCGGTCCAAACGGTTGTGGTAAAAGCAACATCGTCGATAGTATTCGTTGGGTTATAGGTGAACAAAAGATCAGTCATCTTCGAAGCGAAAATCTCGAAAGCCTCGTTTTTAATGGTTCCAAAACGCGCTCCGCTTCCGGCCTCGCAGAAGTGAGCCTGACTTTCGAAAACACGCGAAATCTTCTACCCACCGAATTCAGCACTATAACGGTTACCCGGAAATTCTATAAAAGCGGCGAGAGTGAATACCGCCTCAATGACGTTCAGTGCCGGCTCAAGGATATCCAGAACCTTTTTATGGATACGGGTATCAGTACCGATAGCTACGCCATCATCGAATTGGGAATGGTGGATGAAATTATTAAAGACAAAGAGAATAGCCGCCGGCGAATGCTCGAGCAGGCTGCCGGAATCTCTATCTACAAAACAAGAAAGAAAGAAGCAAAAAATAAACTCGATGCAACCGAACAGGATTTAGCAAGGATAGAGGACTTGCTATTTGAAATCAACAACCAATTAAAAAGTCTGGAGAACCAGGCCAAAAAAGCGGAGAAGTATTTCGAGATTAAAAAAGAATATCGCGAATACAGCATCGAACTGGCTAAAGCGGCACTTGAAGGTTTTAATCTCACGTATCGCGAACTCAATCAGCAAACCGAATCAGAAACTGACAAGAAAATAAAACTCGAAGCAGAAATCGCTCTTGAAGAAGCTACGATCGAACAGGAAAAGACAGCTTTCATTGAGAAGGAGCGCGCCTTGCAAAGTATGCAGCATTCATTTAATGATTTACTGCAAACCTTGCGGACGAAAGAAAATGAAAAAAATCTTGCCAACCAGCGTCTGAATTTCTTAACTGAACGTGCGGAGAATTTACAGGATTTTCTTACTAAAAGTGAAGGTCAGCTCAATGGTCTTGAGGAAAGTATTCAATTCACGCGAGTACAGGTAGATGAAGAAAAATTAAAACTCGGTTCGCTCGAGCAACAACTTGAAGAGATTCGCATCCTTGTAGATGACAAGAGAAAAGTGTTTGATGAACGTCGCACACATGTTGACCATCTCCGAACAGAAAATCTTCAATTACAGCGGAATCAATTTGATGCTGAAAAGAAAGTTGCAGTAGCTGATACATCCATCCAAAACCTTCAACGAAGCATTCAACAACTCGAGGAAGAAAAGGAAAGTCGTAACAGTCAGCTAAAGCAACTTGAAGAAGAACGACATATCAAGGAATCCGAATTGGGGACCCGCAAAACCGACCTTCTCCAGTTACAGGATCACCACGAGCGCACCAAAGAACAAATTCTTTCAACGCAGGCTGAAGTGGAACAACTTCGGCAGCAACTCGCTGAACAGAACAGAAAACTCGATGCAAAAAAGAACGAGCAGGAATTGTTGAAGAGTTTGATCGATTCGATGGAGGGTTACCCGGAAAGCGTAAAGTTTCTTCACAATAATCCGAACTGGAATCATACAGCTCCGGTTCTATCTGATCTCATTTATGTAAAAGAGGAGTATAGAGCCGCTGTAGAAAATGTTTTGGAACCTTATCTAAACTATTATGTAGTAAACGATTTGCAGGAGGGTCTCCAGGCGATTCATCTTCTTGACGAAAACAAAAAAGGGAAAGCAAACTTCTTTTTACTCGATAAAATAAAGCAATCCGAGCGCTCCTCTTTTCATCAACCGGAAAACACACTTGCTGCAATGGAAGTGATCGAGGTCGATGCGCAGTATCATGATCTTGCCGCTCATTTGTTGTCAAATGTTTTTATCGCTGAAAATGAAGATGCGCTTGCAAATAGCAACGGTGCGGTGGTCTTGGAAAAAACAGGTAAGTATGTAAAAGGAAAATATTCGTTGACCGGCGGTAGCGTTGGGTTATTTGAAGGAAAGAAAATTGGCCGCGTTAAGAACCTGGAGAAATTGCAGGAAGATATTCATGCACAGGAAGCGATTGTAAACGAATTGAAGCAGCAAATCCAGGGAAAGCATAATGAAGTCATCGCATACAATGAAGAACTGAAAGACCAGGCAATTAAAGGTGCGCAGGAAGATATTAGCAGACTAACAAATCTCGTTTTTTCGCTGCAGAATAAAGTTGAAACGATCCATTCATCCCAGCACGTTGCTGATCATCGTTTGCAGGAATCGCAAATTGTACTGGAGGAAACAATTGCATCCGTGGAAGGGACACGTACTGAATGGATGCAGTGGGTTAATCTTTTAAATGAGCTTCGTGAAAAATTACATACCGCCGAGTCTGATTATAAAGTCACGGAAGAAGAGTACGGTAAATCACAAGCAAGTTATAATGAATTCAACCTGTTGCTTACCCGTCAACAGAGCAAGATCAATGCGCTGAGCCAGGAGCTGGAATTTAAGAGTAACCAACTAAATGTACTTAAAGGCCAAATCGATTCAAATGCTTCGCAATTAAAGATCACATCAGAAAGTATTTCTGAAAGTGAAAATACATTGAATGAAGCCGAAAGCGGACTCGTCGATTTACTGCGTCGCAAAGAAGAAGAAGAAAAGGCTCTTAACGAAGCTGACCAGGCTTATTACAATATCCGGAATTTGCTGGCTGAAAAAGAAAGTGAACTTCGACATAAGGTAAAAGACAAAGAGCAAATTGAACATTTGCTGAGTGAAATAAAAGATCGTCTCAACGAATTGAAATTGCAGTTGGCTGGAATGAAGGAACGTTTACATGTTGAATTCCGCATTAACCTTGATGATATCCTTGACCAGGACAGGATGTCCGATACACCCGTGGAGGAGTTGCAGGAAAAATGTGATCGTATGAAAAAGCGCCTGGAAAATTTGGGCGAAGTAAATCCAACCGCTATCGAAGCGTTCCAGGAAATGAAAAAACGTTATGAATTCATTCTCGAACAAAAGAACGACCTCGTCACGGCAAAAGACAGCCTTTTACTAACTATCCAGGAGGTAGAAGCGACAGCGAACCAGCAATTTTTGGAAACGTTCAATAAAGTGAGAGAGAATTTTCAAAAGGTTTTCAAGGCTCTCTTTACCGAAGACGATACGGCTGATATGGTGCTGGAAAATCCGGAGAATCTTGCTGAAACAGGCATTGACATCATTGCAAAGCCAAAAGGGAAACGCCCATCTTCTATCACTCAGCTGAGTGGGGGAGAAAAGACACTTACCGCTACCGCTTTATTGTTTGCAATCTACCTGATCAAACCCGCACCGTTCTGTATACTGGATGAAGTTGACGCTCCGTTAGATGATGCAAATGTTGGAAAGTTTACAAATATGATCCGTAAGTTTAGTGAAGAAAGCCAGTTCATTATTGTTACGCACAATAAGATGACGATGAATTCGGTGGATGTGATCTACGGCGTCACCATGCAAGAACCCGGAGTCAGCAAACTAGTACCGGTCGACTTCCGTGCATTAACCTGATGTTAGCTAACCCCAGATAAAAAAAGCTCCGACAATTGTCAGAGCTTTTTCTGTTCCCTCCATTTCCTTCTTAATTATGTTCTGTGATATTTTCAGTGCTTGTTGTCCTCACCATGCATATTTTCAAGGTCTCTGTCGAACAAATACATGCCTCCTTTGTCATCACCGATGAGATTCAACTTATCGAGTACATTTCGTGCCAGCGTTTCTTCTTCGATCTGTTCCGCAACATACCATTGGAGAAAATTGTGGGTGGTGTAATCTTTCTCATCAATGCAAAGGCCAACCAGTGCGTTTATTTCGTTTGATACTTTCACTTCGTGAGATAAAACAGTTTCGAAAATTTCACGAATCGAAGAATAATCTTTGGGCGGACTTTGTAAACCCGGTACAATCGCGTGCCCGCCACGATCATTTATATACTTGAACAGTTTAAGCATGTGCATTCGCTCTTCTTCGGAATGGCCGTAGAGAAATTTTGCCGTTCCATTAAAACCTTTTACTTCACACCAAGATGCCATGGATAGGTAATACATAGACGCATAACCTTCGAGATCGATTTGCCTGTTAAGAGCTTCTTCTATTTTACTACTTATAATATATTCCGTAATTTTTTAAATTCTGATATCATTTAGTTTGAAACTTTAATTTCCGCTGAGTAAATTTAATTAAGTTGTATGAAAACAGTTCTGCTTCTTATCGCTTCCAACATTTTTATGACTTTTGCGTGGTATGGTCATCTAAAGCAACCCAGCTTTCCTCTGTGGAAAGCGGTCCTGATCAGTTGGGCCATCGCCTTTTTTGAATATTGCCTGATGGTTCCTGCAAATCGATTGGGATACACAAACGGGTTCAATGGATTTCTACTAAAAATGACGCAAGAGGTAATTACGTTGAGTGTGTTCGCGGTGTTTGCTGTGGTATATCTAAAAGAACCATTTCATTGGAAATATTTGGTAAGCTTTGGATTGCTACTGGGAGCAGTATACTTTATGTTTAAAAAATGATTACCAGCTCAGCTTCGCGATTTTGCCTTTCCCTCCAGCAAGGAAAACGGCTTTACCTTTCTTTGATTTCTGACATACATGAAAACCATCTTCTGAAATAAGACGCCAGGTATTACCACCGTCTTCCGAAACATCAACACCCGATGTTCCGCAAGTAACCAATTTTTCTTTCGAAAGGTATTCAACACAACTTCTATAACCATGCGGTGGAACTGAAGGTCGAATAAATGTTTTGCCTCCATCTTTCGTGAGACTACAATTCAGCGTTGTATCCTTATCGTTTGCAAAATTTCCCCCAACAACAATGAAATTCTGCAACGAAAGTGCTGCAATAGAATTTGCACCGGTTGACTCTAATCCCTGAACGATTGGCAGTGAAATTTTCTGAACAGCGGGTTGAATCAGTACATTGGATGACTTACCTCCGGTAGCAATCAGCAAACGATTGTTCCGAATAAAGCCATCCGATTTCAAGAATACAAGATTAGTTCCACTAGAAGCAAACATTGCCTCTCCTTCGCTCACCGGTGACATATGCTTTTCATCTTCCGGATTACGAAACCAATTATTGCCGGCATTTCGTGTATACACGCGATAAATAAAAGATGAACCGGGAAGTGGATCACCAATTGCTATTCCATTTTCCGGGTCTGCAAAATCCATTGCATCAAGAAACATTCCTTTTGCTGTATCTGTAAAAACAACTTTCCAATTGCGCCCACCATTAGTAGTTTTTAAAATTTGTCCGGGTTCTGCAATCGCGAGTACTACCGCAGTATTCGCATCAAATGCTTCAATGTCGCGAAACTCTCGTTTTTCAAATCCGGGTACTGTCATCCAGTCCCACGTCTTTCCTCCATCCGTGCTTTTTCCAATCTTGCCACCACTGCCACTGACCCATACAATCTCATCATCCACCACGCTCATTCCACGAATAGAAGTTTGTGTGCCGGTGGTCAATATTTCGATCTGTTGTGCTTGAGTTGCAATGGCACAAAACACCAATGCAATTGCGAGAATAAAAGATTGCTTTTTCATGTATAAGTTGAAATTGAATTGATTTAAAGAGACAACAAATTCGGACACAGTTACAGGTTCTTAAGCAACTCTTCTTTCGATACAAGTCCCTGGCGGCGCCACGTCTCTTTACCATTCTTATAGATGATGAAGACGGGCAGCCCCTCAACCCCTAATTTTTTCATTACATCCGTATCGTTCCCGCCATCGACGCGTACAAATTTGTACCGACTTCCCGCTTCTTTTTCAAGTTCAGCAAGCACAGGTTCCATTTGCCGACATGGCGGGCACCATTCGGCTCCAACATCCACTAACACTACCTGAGCACTTTGTATGGAGTTGTTGAATGCCTCGGGGGAGAGTTGCGTAAGAGCCGGCTGTCCTTCCACTGGTTTGGATGCATTTCTCCAGGCATTGAACCCGCCTTTCAGCTCATACACAGTTTTGAAACCCTCATTCCGCAGCCAGGTTGCAGCTGCTTCACTTCGACCTCCGGAGAGGCAATAAACATAAAGCGGCTTGCTTTTATCGAGGTATAGAGTTCGGTCTGCAAATTGAACCCGATTGTTCCAATCGGCTTGCAGCGAGCGATTGAGATGCCCATTTTGGTATTCTCTCGCAGATCTTACATCGAGAATCTGAACCTTGTTCGCAGAGAGATGCTGCTGAAACTCATTGGTACTAAGTTTGTAGGATTTTTGAGCAATTGCGGAAGATCCAATCATTAGCAAAAACAAAAACGTCACACTTATTTTCATAATTGTAAAAATAAGACGGAATGGTCGAGTGATCGTTGCATGAAAACGAAAAAGCCTCCACCTTTAAAGGTGGAGGCTCAAATTTTTCAGTCGAGTTAACCATTGTGTCTTCTGTCGGTATCGGATCCATTGTACAGGGATCGTTCGGTTTTCAGGATATTCGACCGGGTTTCATAGAAAATGGACTGGCTTTTTTCAGGATTTTTGGACGGTGGTTCTTCAGGACATGGTTTCTAAAACTTACTACTTGATGCGTTTCGAAAGGATAAGGTCTGACTTGGAAATTGGATCGGTTTGGACTTTCTAAGGATATTCGATGCTTTGTAACTGATACAAATGTACTATCCACATGCTTATCCACATAGAGCAGAACTTCCCGATTTAATCGCTTCAGCTAATACGTCTGAAAACGTAGATCGACGTAGAGTCTCTGAAATAGTACGACGAGGCACTTCGGATAAATACGGGGTCTTTGAGCTGTGGTAACTGGGTATTCTCAAAATCGATGAGTAGTTTCACAGTTTTTTTCTGTGTTGCGGTTTTTTTCGAGGTGCATTTGTTATTCAACGCTGAGCTCAACAAAGAAAGTCATTGCATTTGTGAAGGAGACGACCACTTAACAACAGGTTTTTCGGGTATTAGTAGTCGAAACGCTGCGTAATTTATGCAGGTTCGTGCCGAAGTAGTATTACTGAAAACAGCAATGTGTGGCAATAAATAGGTGATTTCTGGCGATTTGAGTCTATAATACCGATCTGTGAAAACGCAATTATTCAATATTATCTCGACGCTCGCCATCATTGCTGCATTCGTACCTTTCTTACTTGTCTCAGTGAAGAAGCTCTGGGGCGAGAAAGCATTCTTACTTATTGCCTGCTATTGGATGTTGAACGGAATCGTTAACATCCTTTCCAAGATCGATAGCATTTCAACAGCTACCCTTGACCTGGTAACGATCGTCTACAATATGCTCGACATTCCGCTTGTTTTGATTGTTATTCATTTTGCGTCGAACAACACTACCATTAAACGATTTACGAAAATTGGCGCACCAATAATGTTGATTGCCCAATTACTGAGTTTTGTAACGAAGGGATGGAACTACGATTCTGCGAAGTACATTTTGGCGGTCGGGTTGCTGCTCGTAATGATTCTTGTTGTGTGGGAGATTGCATTGTACATGCAAAAATTACAACACAGCAAAAATGAGAAAGCGATGATCTTTATTCACGTTTCGCTGTTATTCGCTTACGGCACTTTTATCATTATTTATATCTTCGATTATTATATCAACCTGAGTTCGTCGATCGACAATTTCATCATTTATTATATCTCGACGCTGGTGGCAGTCATTATCGCTTCTATCGGATACCTGGCGAAAGCCTCCACCAGAAATTTCATTTGAGTTTTATTCTTTCACCATTCGAATCACCATAAACATTCCGGTGATAGCGGTTTTGTAATGGAGATAGTAAAGGCCGGATGGTGAGTCCTCCGTTTGAATTTCAACCCTGTTCAATCCCGGAGCTAATTGAATTGACGAACGCTGAATAGCAACCCCCGCCACATTATATAGATTCAATGATGCCCCTTCTACACAAGTTGCCTCAACGCTTACGATAAAAGTATCTGTAAACGGGTTAGGGGAAACATTGACAATTGTTGCTGGATTCATAAAGACGCAATTGCCAAAACGCAATCAATCAAATGTATCCGTAATTCAACCCACTCACAAACAATCGCTGGTAATTGAGGTATAACACTTACAACCTCTTCCGTCTAAACATACACGTCGCAGGCCTATTCATCATCTTCCTCTTCTTCATAATAGGCATCCTGACTTGCGTTGTACACAGATTCCCATTCCTTCACTTTTTCGTCAGTGAGGCATTCAATGATATCAAACAATGAATCGTTTTTCTTTTTCCATTCAAGAATTGGAACATCCGCATACTTGGTCACATACAAACAATGATCAGATTCGACGTTCACTTTAATTGTGACTACGGGACCATTCTCGATTTCCTGTGCTAAATAATAACATCCGGGCTCCAGCAATGCATACGAATACATAGTACCAAGTTTAGTAGTTAATAACGATAACGGGTAGTAAGTAAGTCTAAGCAGTTAGTAAGTCAGAATCTAATGGGAAGTGGAGTAACTATGGGTTAGTCGTTTTCACGGACATCGAATAATCAAATTTAGTTGAAAAAGCATTCGACAGCTCGGGTGAAAGTACGTCCATCGAAATTTAAATATTTTTCAATCCTGATGATTGGGAATCAACAGGTTAATGCGGTTGCCTCTTGCGCCCGCCCGGATAATTTTGAGAAAATATAAATTTCTGAACGAGCTTTTATCAACTTGAATGCGTATCAGGGTCGACTTTTAAGCCATACTATTAAGGAGTGTTTTTGCCGCAATCTCGTCGGCCTTCAGTTGTTCTTTCAACAAATCAATACTCGCGAACTTTATTTCCGCTCTCAAAAATTTATGAACAAACACCCGAAGTTTGCGACCATAAACAACAGTATTAAAATCGAACAGATTTACTTCAATTACTTTATCAAGACCATCGACTGTTGGCCGAACTCCAATATTCATCATGCCTTTCAATAATTGCAAAGGTTCCAAATCTGCATCATTGCTGAGTAGTAGTGCTCTAACCGCATATACACCGTTTGCAGGAATCACCTTCTCATGGTCTTCAATCGTAAGGTTGGCCGTTGGGTAACCAAGTGTTCTTCCAAGCTTTCTTCCCTCAACCACTCTCCCGTCAAAAAAGAATGTATAACCCAGCAATTCATTTGCCTCTTCGGTTTTACCCTCCTTCAATGCAGTGCGTATCGCGGTCGAACTAACGATATTCTCTCTTAAAAGATGT
>JACMLR010000079.1 GCA_014379515.1 Chitinophagaceae bacterium | reverse complement strand
TGGAAAAACGTGCATCCAGGGTATGGAAATCCATTACGCCTCCGATGGCATCACTACCATAGATCAGGGATCCTGGTCCAAATATTACTTCGGCTGTTTCAACACTTAGCGGATCTATGCTGATTATGTTTTGAAGATTTCCGCTGCGATAGATTGCATTATTCATTCGAACCCCGTCATAAACCAATAATACCCGGTTGGTAGCAAAACCTCGAATCATTGGGCTACCACCACCGAGTTGACTCTTTTGAATGAAAACGCTACCAGTCTGCCCCAATAAATCAGCAGCGGTTTGCGGGTTGGTTCTTAAAATTTCGAGTTTATTTATTTTGACGATTTTATTTGGAACCTCGTTCAGTTTTTGCTCCCATTTGTTAAAGGAAACAACGACTTCTTCCAACTCAGTTGTTTTTGTACTGTCAGATGTTTGTGCTCCTGCATACATACAAACGCATAGCACGACAAACAGCAAAAAGTGTTTTCTCATTTCCGCTTAGGAGTTAGTTTGATTAGTAAAATAGCGACACGCAGGAAGACATTTCTTCCTGGGATCAGTCATAATAAAAATCAATTATAATTCGGTGGTCGATCAGGAGCAGACAGTTCTGTCGTGAGGAGATTGTAACCATCATGTGACCGGTAAGTTGCCCGGATTGATAAAATTATACTGAGGCTAAAGCTTCGATTGTAATGCGGATATAAAACCAGCGAAAGATATTTGGCGACAAGATCAGCGTTTTGGTTTTTGCCGGAACCAGGCGATTTAAGTTTTTCCATTTGCGCCTTAACCAATGTCTCCTTATCATCAAATATGCCGGTAAAAGAAACAACATCATTCATTGTTTCCATGGTTTTGACATCGAACAGTCGGCCGTCAACAATTATCTCTTTGCCTCTTTTGTACCAAACCACGTTTTTGGTAGAAACTTTTAGGGATACCACATGCATCTTTTCCAGTTTCTCCTCCATCTCTTCGCGGATCTGCCACTGGCGCACCTGGAAAAACATAAACAACAATCCCGGGATGCCGAGGATGACTAGCAAAAAGCAAGCGGTCAGGATTTGGTGAGCCCTTTTTTTCACAGCCACTAAATTAGCACATCTCCCGTCATTTCCGCGGGAATCGGGAGCTGCATTACAGTCAGGATCGTTGGTGCAATATCTCCGAGTTTTCCCGATTTAAGAATGCCCTGCCAAGTTTTATCTATCACGAAAAGTGGAACAAGGTTGAGGGTATGGGCCGTATTGGGTGTACCATCTTCATTAATCATATAATCCGCATTTCCGTGATCTGCCGTGAGAAAAACAGTGTAGTCGTGAGCCACCGCCGCGGTTACTACCCTGCTAACGCAAGTATCAACCGTTTCAACTGCTTTTACTACTGCTGGCCAAATTCCAGTGTGACCAACCATATCCGCATTGGCATAATTCAAACAAATGAAATCTGCAGTTTCGTTTTCAATTTCAGGGATCAGGGCATCGGTTAGTTCCGAAGCACTCATCTGCGGCTGCAAATCATAGGTAGCAACTTTGGGAGAGGGAACCATTATTCTTTTTTCACCGATAAAAGGTACTTCTCGTCCGCCGCTAAAGAAAAAACTAACGTGCGGATATTTTTCTGTTTCTGCGATCCTGATCTGCGTTTTACCAAAACGGGCAAGCACTTCACCAAGCGTATTTTCGAGATTATCAGTTTCGAAAATGACATTAATATTCTGAAACGTTTTGTCGTACTCAGTCATAGTGGTGAAGTACAGCGATAGTTTTTTCATCCCGAATTCCGGCAAATCTGTCTGGCAAAGAACCTCGGTGATTTCCCTGCAACGATCTGTCCGGAAATTGAAACAAAACACCGCATCGCCCTCTCGAATAGGCGCAATCGGTAGTTGATCGATACCGACGATAACAGTTGGCTTAATGAACTCGTCCGTTATGTTATTGAGATATGAATGTTCGACAGCAGCTTCTGCAGATGTTGCGATGTCTCCAACACTATTTACAAGCGCATCATAGGCAAGTTTAACCCGTTCCCATCTTTTGTCACGATCCATTGCATAGTATCGACCCGAAACTGTAGCGATTCTTCCGGTTGTTTCTGCAAGATGTCTTTCCAATTCTCGTAAAAACAGTAACCCACTTTTCGGATCCGTATCGCGACCATCAGTGAATACGTGCAAAAAAACATCATGGAAATCTTCCGCCATACAAAGCGATGTGATTGCTTTCACGTGGTTGATATGTGAATGGACTCCACCATCGCTCACTAAACCGATGAGGTGCAGCGGCTTCCTGTTTTCTTTTGCGAAGCGAACACTATTGAGCATGTGTTCGTTTCGGTAAAAATCTCCGTCACGAATGGCTACATTTATCCGTTGAAGTTCCTGGTAAACAATTCGACCGGCACCCAGGTTCAGGTGACCGACCTCACTATTTCCCATCTGCCCGTCGGGCAATCCCACTAATTCACCACAAGTGATTAATGTGCTGTGCGGATATCGACCGTAAAGAGAACTGACAAAAGGGGTGTTGGAATGTTGTATTGCGTCAGACGATGAGACCTTTCCGAGACCCCATCCATCCATGATAATCAGCATTGCTTTTTTGCCTGCCATAACGTAATGGTTTTTTAACAAATCCGGTGTAAAGGTAATTGAATACGTGAATGTTAGTAAATTTCAAGTGAGAGGCTAATTTGGCATGTTTTTAGCACCTTCCGTGCAGTGAAAAATGAAGGAATTATGAAGAAAAATTTTGGTTGGGCGATCGGCGTGTTAGCGCTGTTTTTTGTCTCGTTTACGCCCTACTCTTATTCGATCGAGGAAGTGGTTGGAGCTATGAAAAACGGCAACGCTACCCAACTCGCGAAGTATTTTGACGAACGAATCGATATCTCGCTTCCCGGCAAAAATGACAACTATAGCAAAAGCCAGGGAGAGCTTATTCTAAAAGACTTCTTCAATAATAATGAAGTACGGGATTTCCAAATAAAGCACAAAGGAGAAAACAATGGCTCTCAGTTTTGTTTTGGAGTCTTGCAAACAAAGAATGGTAACTATCGAACCAAACTTTACATGAAACAGAAAGGCGATCGCCAGGTGTTACAGGAAGTTGGCTTCCAGCGACTCGA
>JACMLR010000078.1 GCA_014379515.1 Chitinophagaceae bacterium | reverse complement strand
TAATTGGTGTGCCGAGGTTTATAGGCTCACTCCACTTTGTCCAGGTTTTGTCTAGTCTGCGGGTCATCCAAATATCGTTATCGCCCACACCACCAGGTCTGTTACTGCTGAAGTAAAGTGTTTCTCCATCGGATGCCACATAAGGTGTCATCTCATCGTGCGCAGGAGAATTGATTGATTTTCCCAGGCTTTTTGGCTCTGTCCATGTACCGTCGGCACTTAAAAAGCAAACAAAGATGTCGTTATTTTCTCCGCCTTTTTCTGGCGTCATGTACAAAAGAAGAGTTTTGCCGTCGTGGGCCATTGTTGCTCCTGATTGACGCCCCCGATCATATTTCTCGTAATTCTTTATCATTAGTGCATTTGGTTCACTCCAGCGACCGTTGCTTTTGAGTTTACTCATGCTGACGCCTTTGCCCATGAAGGCTCCATTCATGAAAGCACCACGTAGCAGAATTCGGTTGTTGTCTGGCGATATCCAATAAACAGCGTTGTACTGCATCGTATTCAAAGGATAGGCAAGATGTCTTGCTTCCATCCAGTTGCCTGCGCTATCGCGGCGCGAATACCAAATATCCTGCGAATTAGGTACCGAATTGAATTTCGTATTCACCGGATGATTTTCACAGATGAAAAACAGGGTATTACCATCCGCAGATACGGTTGGTCTCAATTCCGGGAGATCCGAATTGATATTGATCCCAAGATTTTCAATTTTTAAAATGGTTGCTGAAGTAATGATATTGTCCTTTTGTAGTTTCAACGCAAGGGTATCATTCGAAGGTTGTGCATGCACGGCCATGAAGCAAATGCAAGCGAGTAGAGTAGAAAGGGTTTTCACGACATTGGGTTTGCGACAAAATAGAAACAAAAGTTTGAATGTCAAAGTCCTCCCAAAATAACCCTGGTGATCGCGAAACCGCAACTTTATCGTTATTTCGGTAAAAAAAACAGACTATGGCCCGACTTTTCCAATGTATTGTAGTGATGCTGTTTTTACCACCAGTTTTATTAATGGGGCAAGTGACAAGATTGGACATTGAGTTTGATAAGTCGGCTTACATGCCGAACGACACCATTACAATTGCTGCTACTCTTATTGTGAAAGGTGAACTACCGGGCGTTGGCACACTTTACATAAAGGCCATTAATGATGAAGGCCGCGTATGGAATCTTCGCTGGCCAATTTTGAATGGCATGTTCGAAGGTGATTTGATCATACCAGATTCATTCCCGCCGTCCAACATGACTTTCTATTTTGCCGGTACACAAAATTTCTTCAAAGTGTATGGGCGCATTAAAAACAGTGGCAAAATTGATAGTTTGAAAGCTACACTGTTTACCTCCGGGAATGATTTTTTGCAAGAGAATATTTTGGTGGGAAAGGGCAAAGATTTTCTCTATACAAATAAAGTTTTTGAAGATGAGGCAACGCTTTCATTGCAGTTATTAAAAGGAAAAAATGACGAGCTCGATATCGAAATCATCACTCCCCTGGATTCAACTTATGAAATAATTGCATCTGCAGTTCGGGAAATACAAATAGGTAATCCCCGAAAGAAAACAACTCCAAGTCCGAACGTGCAGTCCGTTGATTCCGTTTTTACTTCTAAGGAAAAAATGCTGGCGACGGTCGTTGTAACGGCTAAAAAACAATCAAGAGGAGAGGCGTTCGATGAGAAATTCTCAACTGGGCTGTTTCAATCATTAAATGAACGTGTCCTGGATTTAATTGACGATAAAACAGTGTTTGGATACACAAGCATTTTGGATTATTTGAATGGGAGAGTTGCTGGCTTGCGAATCACAAATGTCGGCCCAACCCCGACAGCAACCTGGCGAAGTGCGCCGGTCTATTTCTATTTGGATGAATTTCTGACCGATATTGAAGCGTTGAAAAGTTTTCCTCCTTCGCAAGTCGCCATTATAAAAGCATATCCTCCGCCTTTTTTTGGCAATTCGTTTGGCGCCGGGGCAGCAATTGCGATTTATTCTCGACGCGATGGTTACTATTCAGATGGGAAAAAACATAGCTTTCGAATCAAAGGTTATACTTCTGCAGTCAGTGTATTGCCAGTAAATCCCCGTTAGGTATTATTTCTCGCGCGAACGCGCGACCCATTTCAATGCATTTAATATTAATTGATCTTGATGCGCATTCCCAAAGGTGCGGGACAATTCCTTGTTTGTTCCGTTTTCATAATCGATATCATTATGACCCATGTTGAAATAAACCATGCGATAATGTGTGTTCGTCCAAACAACAGGATAATAACCATTGTGCCAGATTTCATGCAGTTTCGGCCCTGTACCGAGTGGAAAGCTGCTTGAATCGATACTCAATAAAATGTTGATGGACTTATTTGCAGACAAATCGTTTGTCCATCGATACCATTCATTTGGCGCCGAACTAATAACCGGTGGTAAGCCAATTGCAATTGGATGATTCGGGTTTTCAAGTTTAAGTGTTGCAGAAGTTGGTCGCCATGTATTGCTGCCGTATTCGCCCGACCCGAGAAATTCGTTATGATACCAATCCCAGTTTTGTGGAAATGCCGAATTGTTGAGTGCGAAACCGGAGAAATGAAACCCAAGAAATCCACCGCCGTTTTCCATATAATGTTGAAAGGCCTTGCGATGTTCAGATTCTTCCGGTCGGGTGTCGAGAAAAATCAAAATTTTATATTTCGAAAGTTCCTTTTTGTTCATTTTCGACCACTCGCTGGTTGAATCATACTGAAAGCCATTTAATTTCCCTTGCGCCTGGAACCAAACATGTGCTTCCTTCACGAAACTAATATGCGCTTGATCATTTTTTGCGGTGAAGAATGCAAGTACCCGAAACGAGCTCGTTTGCGAACAAACAAGTGAACTTGTACAAACAGTAAAAAGAAAAAGTAAATGAAATCGCATATTAAGAAATTTTAAGGTCCTGATGGTGAATCTCAATTTACAACTTGCAGGTTGCACAGAAAGAATTCGCACATTAGTCATTCGCACATTCGCGCATTTTCCACATTCCACCATTTTCACACAATCTCGTATTTTCGACCCATGAGAGCTTCCACGATACAGGAGATAAAATCCGAATTTAATTCATTAAAAGCACCAGCACTTGTTGAACTGTGTTTGCGTCTCGCAAAATTCAAAAAGGAAAACAAAGAGTTGTTGACATACTTACTCTTTGAATCTTCAGACGAGACACATTTTGTGAAGGAGTTAAAGACTGAAATGCAGGAGTTATTCGAAGGAATAAACAAAACCAATATTTATTTTGCAAAGAAAAGTCTTCGCAAAATTGTTCGACTAATAAACAAATACTCGAGGTATAGTGGAGTTAAAGAAACTGAGGTCGAGTTACGATTACATTTTTGTGTATTGTTGCGTGAATCGGGAATTCCGGTTTACAAGAACACGTTGATAAAAAACATCTTTGAATCACAAGTAAAAAAGTGCCGGGCTATTTTGGAAACGCTTCATGAGGATATTCAATACGACTATCTCCGCCTTCTGAACGCAACAATCGCATCAATTAAATAAAATTCATTCGTTTTTTTGGTTGCCGACATCGAGATCGAATTCGCTACCACTTATTTTCTGCCATTTGAAGGCCGACATAAAATCTGTGCTTATATCACGGGCCATGAAATGGATTTGCTTAAGGAGCGGAGATCATATCGTAAGCAGCAATGGGTGATGTTTCAAAAATAAATTCCAATAGAAGGTCTCAACTCACTTCTACATTTT
>JACMLR010000077.1 GCA_014379515.1 Chitinophagaceae bacterium | reverse complement strand
TCTACTGCCTGATCGAGCAATTTTCTTTTGAGATCTGTATCCAGTAGTGTGAATTTTGCATTGATGTTCCCGATAGTTTGCTGATTCATGTTGAACATTTTGGATGGCTTGTTACACGAAAGATCGAATCCGCTAAAGTTCAATATTTTTATTGCCGTATATTCGTTTGTTTTAAAGTAGATATTCTTTTTGCTGATATCGTACACGATGCTCCACTTTGTAAAACTACCCTGCGAAACCCTATCAAGGATCGAAAAGGCATAGTCTGTTAATGGCATGGTAACATTCGAATCCTTCAACTGTTTTATCATGCCACACGCTTTTACAAAACGGTCCAATGAATTATCACTCAATGAAATATTTTTCCGGTTGAACGAAGACCTAACTGTTGCTGCAGACGAGGAATATGTGCTGTTTGTAAGTAAAGGAAAGCTGAGTTCTTTTCCTTTATGCACAACCATTTTCCCATCCAGAAATTCAATGGTAGCCACGTTCCCGGCTGCTTCTGCAACCTGGTAGTGAAGCGGCGAGCCACTGCTGCTGATGCGTACAGAAGCATCTGTGGCAATCACTTCAGCGACGGAAGATGAATTGTCGAGTTGGTATTGAATCCATTGCAATATCATCAATGAAGCCCTTGCGTCCTTTGCAGGGTAGACAGTTTCTTCCAGCCACATCAATTCCACTACCAGGCCTTTTTCATTCATACCGCCTGTTGGAAATTCTTTTCCATACTGGTTAAAGCTAATGCTTCCATATTTGGATACCCAACTTGTAGTAGCTCCATCACTTGCTTCTTTCGACGTTTTAAAAAGGCCCCGATGATTGGTATAAACGATTCCGGCGCCGGTAACCCAATCGTAGTTCCTTCCGAAAACGATCTGCCCGTTGTGGTTGATGCAAAACGTGGTGCATGCGTAAGAGGATACTACAGCCATGCAAGTGAGAAAAGAGATCACCATTCTTTTCATAAAATAGTTTTCTACAATCTAATGATTAAGAATAAAATTCATGAAGAGAAAATGATGAGCGGGGAAAATTACAACCAACCAGATCGTCTAAAAAGATGATATACTATCACGCAAACGATGATTGTGCACACTACCACAGTAGGATAGCCATACTGCCATTCCAGTTCGGGCATGAACTTAAAATTCATTCCATAAAATCCGGCAACCATGGTGGGCACGGCGATGATAGCAGCCCAGCCGGCAAACTTTTTGGAAACATCACTTTGCGAAATGGAGATCAAAGAAAAATTAGCATCGAGTGCCGTATTCAGCAATTCCCTCGTATTATCAACGATCTCGTTAACGCGAACTGCATGATCGTACACATCGCGGAAATAGGGCTGGGTTTCATCAGAGATAAATTTTATATCAAAGCGCATCAACCGGTTGCTGATATCAACTAGGGGAGAAACGGCGCGTTTTACTTCCAGCAACTCGCGTTTAAGCAGGTATATCTGCTGCGTGGTTTCGCGACTCGGTTTTTCATTGAATATCTTATCCTCTATTACGGTGAGTTGCTGCTCCAATACATGCACCACCGGAAAATATTGATCAACAATAAAATCCATCACCGCATACAACGCAAAGCCCTGTCCCTTTTTAAGCAGATCGGGCGTGCTTTCGCATCTTGTTCGTACGTCGGCATATGAAACGGATGAGCCATGCCGGACAGTGACAATAAAATTGGTACCTACAAAAAAATGTGTTTCCCCAAAATCAATATGATGTTCCTGGTTTATTTGGGCAGTTCGCAACACAACAAAAAGAGAATCCCCATACAATTCTATTTTGGAACGCTGGTGTGCCAGGTGGGCGTCTTCGATCGCCAGGTCGTGTAACCGGAACTCATGCTGTACCTGGCTTAAAATTTCTTCAGAAGGTTCATGTAAGCCGATCCACACAAACTGGCTGGATTCTTTGAGCAATTCATGAACGTCTCCAAGTTCAACATTGGCAATGCGAAGGCCTTGCGAATATGCTGCTGAATTGATAACCTCTCTCATTGAAATTGGTTTGGCGATGAATCGTTAGAACAACATTACAAAGATATTATTTACTGCCGCATTGTTATACCCTGTTTACATATAGCGATTGGTGGTGACAGCAACCGCGCCCAATCGCCGTGGCCTCCCGATTGCTAACGGGACCACCGGCCACATTTTTCGATATAGTAAAATTCTGCGAATGCTTTTTAAACTGCTTCCTACTCTTTAAATTTTTCATGTATTTGATCCCCGGATAATTTATTCTCTATTCTCCTGTCGGGAACGAACCATATGGCGGCAACGAGCGCATACAATATGAACCCCAGCCAGGGATCAACGAAACTTAGTCCTATACCAATGGCGTATGTGATCACCGACATAATTCCTTTCCAATCCTTGCCGAGGGCAATTGCGATCGTGGATTGCTTTCCATGCAGCGATGCAAGGCAATGCGCCAGGAAATAATATGCCACGCCGGCCATCAGCAATACCATTCCATATAAAGCCACGGGCCAGGTACTAAAATTATTCTCACCCATCCATCCGGTAACGAAGGG
>JACMLR010000076.1 GCA_014379515.1 Chitinophagaceae bacterium | reverse complement strand
TCACCTACGATACCCGCACCGAGAATGATAACTTTTGTTGGTGGGATACCGGAAATCCCCCCGAGTAGTACGCCCTTTCCGTGATTCGCCGAACTCAGGTATTGGGCAGCGATCAACATCACCGCGCTTCCCGCGATCTCGCTCATGCTTCTAACAATGGGATAACTATCGCTGTCGTCTTTCAGGTTTTCGAATGAAATTGCCGTGATGCGTTTATCCATCATCTTTTGAAGCAAATCGGCCTTCAGCACACTCAGGTGTATGGGAGAAATGATTACCTGGTTTTGTTGCAGGTGCGGAAGATCCTCTTCAATAACCGGCGCACTTTTCAC
Organism: Chitinophagaceae bacterium; assembly: GCA_014379515.1. Lineage (GTDB taxonomy): Bacteria > Bacteroidota > Bacteroidia > Chitinophagales > Chitinophagaceae > Endoryza. The sequence goes on along the minus strand of JACMLR010000076.1, from coordinate 6,786 downwards.
GAGGATGGGCGCTTTATAAACTTCGGATTTATCGTAAACGATCCGGGCACCGGCTTCGCTATAATCTTTATCGCGATAATGTGCCGCTTCGCCTGCGTTATGTTCAATGATCACCTGGTGACCATTGCTCACCAAAACTCCAACAGCATCCGGTGTTAGCGCAACCCGATTTTCCTGGAAAGCAGTTTCCTTGGGAATCCCGATCATTATCTGCGCCCCTTTCGGCTTTATATCAAGTGTTTCTTCTAATGTTTCGTAACTGAAAGAAGTGCTGATGAAAGGTTTCTGCTGCGACATGAGATGAATCTAGATGTTTAGTGGCAAATGAAAGTAAATGAGTGATCAGGTTTGATGACTGAACTGTATGTCAATCATCGCTATTCTGTATTCAACCTGCTTTACGATCGCCGGTTTCAAAAATAACTATTTCTTGTCGATTTGAAGGTGCCGATTCTGTTCATTTATGACCGTCAAAAAAACGCTAACTGTTTCTTCCGGAAAGATCGAAGGTGCTTTTTGTGCCCACTCGACGAAACAAATATTGCCACTAAACAGGCAGTCTTCAATACCTGCGCGAATTGCCTCTTCATCATCTTTCACCCGATACAAATCGATATGAAAAATGCTACCGTGCGCGGATTGGTATTCGTTGATCAACGAGAAAGTTGGGCTTCCGACGGTATCCGTTACACCTAACACTTCGCAGAGTGAATGAATAAAAGTGGTCTTTCCTGCACCCATCTCACCATAAAACGCAAATACTTTATCAACAGACGCCGCTTGCCAAAATGTTTTAGCAGCTAAGTGAATATCATTTAAATGAAACGTCAATTCCATCCTACAAATATAACAGGTCACTGATCGATCAGATCAACTTTAGCCTCCGGAAATTGTTATATAGATACGTAAATGCAACCGCGTATATTTTATAATTCCGCGAATGGTAAAGTGTTCCAAGACCTTGCGTGTAATTTTACCGCAATATTAATAAGACGATCAGTATGGATCAAGTGAATTGGAAAGTTGAAGGAATGACCTGCTCGAATTGTGCGCTCACAATCGACAAATATCTGCGCAACCAGGGGGCAACAAATGTGAAAGTGAACCTGGTTGGCGGGGAGGTTATTTTTGACCCTATCGAAAAAGAAAATGAAGAAAAATTACACCGGGGCATTGAATCGATGGGATATAAGGTAGTTGATGAGTCTGTTATCAACACGCAGCCCGTTCGTAAAACCATGAATCGATTCCTGAAATATGTCCTCATTTGTGCGCCTTTTACGCTGATCCTGATGTTGCATATGATACCGGGGGTTCACGCCTGGGCACACTGGTTAATGAATCCGTGGTTGCAGCTGGCGCTTTGTCTTCCTGTATATCTGCTCGGCATGAGTTTCTTCGCTAAGAGTGCATTTAGCAGCATTCGAAATGGTATGCCGAATATGAACGTGTTGATTACGATTGGAGCGAGCGCTGCTTTTTTTTACAGCCTTGTTGGTACGTTGATGGGCCAGGGAGATCGATTTCTTTTTTATGAAACAGCCGCAACAATCATCACCCTAGTCTTTCTTGGTAATTATCTGGAGGATGCTTCAATCGATTCTACGCAACGCGCGCTAAATAAGCTCGCGAAATCCCAACGCGTGATGGCCAATATGATCGCATTCGACGATCAGCACAAGGAAAGTATTTTTCCGATTGATAACATGCAATTGCGTTCGGGTGATTTGGTATTGATTAAATCTGGCGAGCAGGTGCCAGCCGATGCAAAAATTTTATGGGGAGAGGCAACGGTAGATGAGGCCATCATTACTGGTGAAAGTTTGCCCATCTCAAAAAAACAAAAAGACCAATTGATTGGTGGCAGCATAGTAACAGACGGCACGGTAAAAGCACAAGTGACGGCGGGAGCCAAGGATTCTGTACTCGCTAATATTGTAAACCTGGTAAAGCAGGCGCAAGGCGAAAAACCACCGATTCAACAAATGGCGGATCGTATCAGCGCGATCTTCGTTCCGGTCGTACTTGGCATTACTGCGGTTACATTCATCCTCAACTATATTTTTCTCGGGCAATTTACGGAGTCATTAATGCGCAGTATTGCGGTGCTTGTGATTGCTTGTCCCTGTGCAATGGGACTGGCAACGCCTGCAGCAATTGCGGTTGGTCTTGGTCGTGCAACGAAATCTGGTATTCTTTTTCGCAAGGCGCGCAGCCTTGAACTGTTCAAAAATATTCAACAAGTTGTTTTCGATAAAACAGGTACGTTAACCACGGGAAAATTTGTCATCAGTAGTTTTCAGTCGATCGCAGGACTTCCGGATGAAGAATTAAAACAACTTGCTTTTTCACTGGAAAAGTATTCGAATCACCCGATAGCAAAGGCAATCGTCAAAGAATGGAAAACAAAAAATGAAATTCGGTGGCAGAAGGTAGAAGAAATAAAAGGCACGGGTATTCGGGCAACTGATAAAGAGGGAAATGAGTATTGGGCTGGATCATTTGCAGTCGCTGATAAATTGACAAGTGACGAGTCACATAACGTGTATTTATTAAAAAATAATCAGTTAATCGGCTGGATTGACGTTGCTGATGAAATCAGACCTGAAGCTGCCGACACAATTGAGTATTTACATTCTAAAGGAATTAAAACGGTATTACTAACGGGTGATCGAAAAGCGAAGGCAATACAAATTGCACAAGTCTTGGGGATCGACGAAGTAATCGCGGAACAAAGCCCGGCTCAAAAGCTCGAACATATTACGCGTATGAATGCAATTACTCCAACTGCAATGGTTGGGGATGGGATCAACGATGCGCCAGCACTGGCAAAAGCGACCATTGGAATTTCGATGAGCGATGCTTCGCAAGTGGCAATGCAAACTGCAGATGTTGTTTTGATGAATAATGGTTTGAAAAATCTTCCCACTGCACTTGGATTGGGCAAGCATACTTTTATTACCATTCAACAAAACCTTTTTTGGGCGTTCGCTTACAATATCGTTGCTATACCTGTAGCCGCGTTCGGTTTACTGGGTGAGTACGGACCAACCTATGGCGCCTTAATCATGGCGCTGAGTGATGTTGTACTTGCAATAAATTCTGTACGCCTGTTTGTAAAAAAAGTTGTTTAAAAATTCGCGAAGCTGAGACAATCCACACCCCTTAAAACAACTTTATTATTAGGCGGTGTTTGTTTACTTTGAGCATTAAAGTTGCTTATTTAAAAACATGAATTCCCCAGTCGATCCGCGTAACGTTTTATCACAATATTGGGGTTATCCGGCATTCAGGCCATTACAGGAAGAGATCATCCAGTCAATTCTTAGAAAAGAAGATACGCTTGCATTATTGCCTACAGGCGGTGGCAAATCAATTTGCTACCAGGTACCTGCTCTTTGTATGCCCGGCGTCTGTCTGGTCATCTCCCCATTGATTGCGTTGATGAAAGACCAGGTAGAGCAATTGCGAAAACGCAATATCACGGCATTTGCAATTTATTCGGGCATGAGCCGAAAGGACGTTATTAATACATTGAGAACGGCAGGCGACAGTAATTGTAAATTTTTGTATGTATCTCCTGAACGATTGGAGACAATGCTCTTCAAGGAAGCGTTGGCAAGTTTGAAAATAAACTTAATTGCCGTAGATGAAGCGCATTGCATTTCACAATGGGGATATGATTTCAGACCTCCGTATTTGCGAATAGCTGCATTGCGGGAATCACTACCTGCACTTCCTGTACTGGCATTGACAGCATCGGCAACGACACGAGTTCAGGATGATATTGTTTCGAAACTCGAATTCAAGAAACCAACTATTTTCCGTCAATCATTTGAACGACCGAACTTATCCTATAGCATTTTTAACGCGGCATCCAAGCCTACTCGTATAACTGAAATCCTGAAGAAAGTTCCGGGTAGCAGTTTGGTTTATTGCCGTAGCCGAAAAAGAACAAAAGAGATAAGCGATTTACTGAACATGCATGGGATCGTTTCGGATTTTTATCATGCCGGGCTCAACCAGGAAGAACGCAGCAAAAAGCAGGAAGCCTGGATCAACGATGGCATCCGAACCATGGTCTGTACAAATGCTTTCGGAATGGGAATTGATAAGCCAGACGTTCGGGTAGTAATTCATGCGGATGTTCCTGAATGCCTTGAAAATTATTACCAGGAAGCAGGACGTGCAGGAAGAGATGGCAAAAAATCGTACGCTGTTTTACTTTACCAGCCGCAGGATGTACAGGAACTGGAAAAGTTACCGGCAACAAGATTTCCACCGATGGAAACCATTCGTTCCGTTTACCAATCATTAATGAATTTCCTGCAATTGCCTATAGGAAGCGGTGAGGGAAAGTATTATGATTTTGACATTTACAACTTCTTAAAAAAGTTTACACTTGATATTACAACAGCATGGGCAGTATTAAAAACACTGGAGCAGGAAGAGAAACTTAATTATAACGAACAACTCTTTACGCCATCGACCGTTCAATTTACCTGCCACAAAAATTCGCTGCGTGATTTTGAAACGCTTCACCCGGAGCTTGAGCCGCTCATCTTATCATTATTAAGAACCTATGAAGGCATATTTGATTACCCCGCGCGGATACAAGAATATGTGCTGGCGGGTTTGTTACAATCCCCTATCGACACTATCAAAAAAGAATTAACCATTCTTCATTCTTACGGAATGATTCGATACGAACCACAGAAAGATAAACCACAATTATTTTTTCCTTTCAATCGGGTCGCCGCAGAAGAGCTCGCTATTAACGAGCAGGCCTACGGGAATAGAAAGGCAGAATTCCAGTCGCGCATCACGAATCTCCTGCATTATGTATTGAAGGAAAGAAATTGCCGTAGTAGCGCTATTGCCGCCTATTTCGGAGATGGCAATGTACAATCCTGTGGGATATGTGATAATTGCCTTACAAAGGCACGAAAAGAAATTGGTACGGAAGAATTCAAAAAAATCTCTGTGGCTATTTTTGATAAACTTGGCACCGCAAAGATGAAAGCGAATGACCTGATCGATCAACTACCGGGAATCTCAAAAACAAAAACCTGGCAAGTGATAAAGTTTTTGCAATCGGAGAATAAGTTAGAGGCGGAGGGTGGGAAGATATTTAGGGTATGAGTCTTTTGGATGTGCCAAAGTCAAATGTGCGAAATATGCGAAATGTGCAAATGCTCGTAGTCGGGTACCCAAACTGTTGTCGTCAACCTTTGAGTTCAGGCATGGTTAGTGATTTTGGAAATATTGACGTGCAATCGTAGATGCATAATCCATTTTGCTCAGCACGATGTAATCAAAGAAGAGATCTTGAATGAAGGAATTTTCACATTTGGCATATTTCGCACATTTGTCTTTGGCACATGCTAAAAATTAAAACCACGACCCCTTTTTCTTCCTTCCGCCAAGACCCAACGCACCCAATAAACTTCTCGTGATTACATTCGCAGCCGTTCTTCCAATTTGACGGGTTACTGAATTATCCAATACTTTTTCTACTGTTGATTTTTCCTTTCTTGCTGATGGTTTTTTCGCTGGCTCGTTTTCCTTCTCTTCCGCTGCTTGCTGTTCTGCTGCTTCGAGTTTTTTCGTGAGGATTTCAAACGCGCTTTCACTATCAGCTACCTGTTCGTACTTGCGCGCAAGTTTTGAATTGTCAACTAACTTATTGATTTCTTCACCCGATAATATATCCATTCGGCTTCGCGGTGGTAATAACATGGTATGAACAAGCGGGGTTGGAATTCCTTTTTCATTCAAAAGTGTAATAAAAGCTTCCCCAATTCCGAGTTGTGTCAATGCTTCATCCGTTTTGTACCATGAAGTCTCCGGGTAATTTTCTGCAGCTTGTTTTATCGTTTTTCTGTCTGCAGCAGTGAATGCACGAAGAGCGTGCTGGACTTTCAATCCCAGTTGCGCCAACACGGATGCCGGAATATCCTGCGGATTTTGTGTACAGAAAAATATGCCGACGCCTTTTGAGCGAATCAGTTTTATTACTGTTTCTATTTGTTGAAGAAGGGCACTCGTAGCTTCCTGGAAAACTAAATGTGCTTCATCAATAAATAAAACGAGTTTAGGTTTATCCATATCTCCTTCTTCGGGCAAGCTTGCATATAGCTCAGCAAGTAAACTCAGCATGAAGGTCGAAAATAGTTTTGGCTTGCTCTGCATATCAGTTACACGTAACACACTGATCATCCCGCGTCCATCGTCACTGATGCGCATCAGATCATTAATATCAAAGCTTGGTTCACCAAAAAAGCTGTCGGCTCCCTGTTGTTGCAACTCGATCACCTTTCTCAGAATCGTACCCGTAGACGAAGTAGAAATTTTACCGTACTGCTTTTCTATTTCTGCTTTTCCATCGTTGCTTATATATTGAAGCAATTTGATGAAATCTTTCAAATCCACCAGTGGCAAGCGATTATCATCGCAATATTTGAAGATCATCGACACTACACCTTCCTGCGTATCGTTTAGTCCAAGAATTTTAGATAGAAGAATTGGACCGAATTCAGTTACGGTGGCGCGTAAGCGTAGACCCTTCTCATCACTCAGGGTCATTAACTCAACCGGAAATGCCGACGGGGTATAGGCCACTCCCGCATGCCGACTACGTTCCGAAAGTTTTTCACTAACCACTCCGGCAGCGGCGATCCCACTTAGATCTCCTTTTATATCCATTAATAAAACGGGCACGCTTGCGTCGCTCAAAGCTTCGGCAATTACCTGCAGTGTTTTTGTTTTGCCTGTTCCGGTTGCACC
>JACMLR010000075.1 GCA_014379515.1 Chitinophagaceae bacterium | reverse complement strand
TATCATAAACCATTTTTCGAAACTCATTTTGGTAATCTTTTTCCCGCGATTCGTAAATGCCATTCACCATCCACTCTCGTGTCGATAAAGCATTTTTAAAAAGTGTTTTTATTTCGTCAATGCTGGTTGCATTCAAATTGATATCAAATACTTCACGAAGAGCTGCTGCTGCGTGAATTAGTTTCGTCATTGAGTAGGCCTCGCTTTGCAGTCGATAGAATTCGTGAACATCGCTCCAGCTTTTTACTTTTCCGTTAATGATATTTTTTAGCAGCCGGTCAACATCAGCACCTGGTATCAATTGCCCACCGATATTGGACCAACTAGCTGGTTTGTTTCGCGCTGGAATCAAGTCATTTAGTTCGCTCAATGTTTTGAGGGAGCCATTTTCGAATGCATTCAACACCTGGTCAACTGCATAATAAGCAACCAACTCGCGGAAAATTTTGTATGCAGCAGCTACTTTCACAATCTTTATTTGTCGGGAACTGTTTTCAAAAACCGACTCAGTAATTTCAATGTGATCAACAATCTCGTTTCCTTCCATCAATGCCTGCTTGCCTTGTTTTCTTATCATAGTGGAAGAAGGGGCTTTTGCGTACAACTGGCCCGATAACATCAATTTGCCAGCTGCGTCTTCAAAGAACGCAATCGAATCCAGAATTTCATTGATGGTATCAGGTGCGAGAAAATCAAATTCCATTAGCTGGAGCTTGTTCGTACGCTTATCCCGATCCCCATACTTCCATGAGTTGCGAGCCAGGGCATACATATTATACATGAACCAGTATGCCGGCATGATCACGAGTTGATCACGACTGGTATCATTGCTCACCAGGCTGAACGGGATCGTAATATTCATTTCGACAGGATAATCACCCTTGGCAAGAATACAGAACGAGGCAAATTTTGAATTGTGTTTCAAACTTACACATAGCCCTGGCCAAAATCCCCGACCAGCGATAATTTCACCATCCGGGCTCCGGCTATTGTGATTCGAACCAATCGTTGCGCCAGCAGCCATATTGCTTTGCCCCTCTACCAACGCAGCGCATAGGAATGAATTATTATGATGTTGTTCGTGCGCAGGAAAAATCAACGAATTGAGAACCTCGCAACATGAAATGGTGGAATTACTTCCGAGGTAAGAATTGATCAATCGCGCTCCATACTTCAATTGAGAATTTGTTGCCAGGAAAAAACGCACTGCCTTCACGCCGTAAAAAACGCGGCAACCATAATCGACAATTCCGTTAACCAATTCGCAACCTTCGCCAATTTGCGACTTTGCATTAGCAGAGGAATTAATCGTTACATTTTTAACTTTATTGGCCCCCTTTAAATAAGCATCGGTGCCAATCTTGACGTCCTTGATAATTCGACAATTTTTTATTACTGTTCGATCACCAATCGTACCGTAGTAACCTCGCTGTTTATCAAATTGATCATCGGTAAATTTCTTGAAACGCTCCTGCAACCGGTCATTGTCGCGATTACGCGTCCATAGGTATGCATCCCCCGGTAATAGCCCATCGAATGGAATGATACTGCGGCCGCCATTCTCATTGCACACCTCCATCCAAATGCGGCGACTTTCTGCTTCACCTTCTTTCAATACTCCATTCCCAAATTTCGCATGACCCGTCGCAGCAATTTCATTAACGTTAACCAACATCACATCGTTCCCAACAATATAATGTGAGATGTAATTTACATTATCAACAACCACGTTATCGCCAAAATCGCAGCTGATAATGGTACTGTTATATAACCCAACTGGTCGCCGAAGATTATGAAACTCGAGGTAATAAGGTTCTAATTTTCCAATTCGAACAAGTCCGAAAAACTTGCAGCTTTGAACCAGTTCGGGATTGAAGGCGTCGCCAACCAAAATTTTATTCCAGTCGTCTGACGTATTCCTGTTCCTGACAAGCGATTCAATTTCATACGCCGTCAGCTGCCGATACTCAATTCCACTTTTGTTTTGAATATTGCGCAAGTGGTACTCATCTTTTCCCTTCGGAATAAATTCCGGTGAAATAAAATTATACCCTAATGTACTTATAGGACTCCGTTCTATTTGATTCATGATATCTTATAAATAATCAAGTTGGATGAAAACTCCAACATCATTGTATTTCTTACTCGACGGTAACGCTTTTAGCGAGGTTCCGCGGTTTATCAACGTCCAATTGTTTTGCTACGCCAATATAATAAGCAAGCAATTGCATTGGTATCGTGCTAAGCATCGGTGCAACGATTTCATCTGCTTCCGGCACTTCAATTACATCATCCGCCATTCCTTTGATCGTTTCATCCCCTTCGGTAATTACTGCAATAACTTTCCCTTTACGTGCTTTTATTTCCTGGATGTTACTCACAATTTTTTCATGGTACGAATCCTTTGTTGCAACAAATACAACTGGTAATGATTCGTCGACTAATGCAATCGGTCCATGTTTCATTTCGGCTGCCGGATAGCCTTCCGCATGTATGTAAGAAATCTCTTTCAGCTTCAATGCACCTTCCAATGCAATAGGGAAATTATAACCACGACCAAGGTATAAGAAGTCGCGTGCATCTTTATATTTTTCCGCAAGTTCCTTGATCTTTTCACTCTGCTGAAGAACAATTTCTGTCTTGGCGGGTATTTCATGCAGTTCGTTTAGCAGGTGCATGAAGCGTTCCCGTGTAATCGTTCCTTTTTCCATTGCCACTTTTAATGCAATCATCGTCAATACTACCAGTTGTGCTGTAAATGCTTTTGTGCTGGCTACACCTATCTCCGGTCCGGCATGCGTGTATGCGCCGCTGTGAGATAGTCGCGCAATTGACGAACCAACTACATTTACAACTCCGAAAATTATTGCACCTTGCTCCTTTGCTTTTTCAATTGCTACAAGTGTATCCGCTGTTTCCCCACTTTGTGATATCGCGATAATTACATCTCCAGGATGAATTACCGGGTTGCGATAACGAAATTCTGATGCATATTCAACTTCAACAGGCGTTCGGCATAACTCTTCAAAAATATATTCCGCAAGTAGCCCGGCATGCCAACTCGTTCCGCAGGCGACAATCAAAATCCGATTGGCATTCGTCAATTGCCCAATATAATTCTGTACCCCTGCCATCGTTATTGTTCCTTCGACAGCATCCAATCTTCCGCGTAAACAATCATAGATCGTTTGTGGTTGCTCGAAAATTTCTTTCAGCATGAAATGCTCGTAGCCACCTTTTTCAATTGCGGCCAGTTCTAAATCCAGCTTCTGTACATACGGTGTAATTTTTTCATTGCCCAAATTTTTAAGTACCAGTTCTTCGGGCTTAATGATCGCCAATTCATAGTCGTTCACATACACAACTTCTTTGGTGTACTCGAGCATCGGGCTCGCATCCGATCCAAGAAAATGTTCGCCCTTTCCAATTCCAATTACGAGCGGGCTTCCTTTACGTGCAGCAATAATAGTGTCCGGTTCGTCGCGATCTACTAACAATATAACATACGCGCCAACAACTCTTTTGAGCGCAACCCTTACCGCTTCTTCCAACGAGCATTGATTATTTTCTTTTATATCCTCAATGAAATTTAAGAGCACTTCAGTGTCAGTATCGCTTTTGAATTCATAGCCTTTACGAACCAGTTCTTTTTTTAATTGCGTATAGTTTTCAATGATCCCGTTATGAATCATTGCTAATTTTCCAGTTGCAGAAGAATGGGGATGCGCGTTCCGATCGCTTGGTTCGCCATGTGTTGCCCACCTCGTATGGCCGATGCCCGTGTGCGCATGAACATCCTGCCCAACAATCGCCTCTTCCAAATCAGCAACCCTACCTTTCTTTTTATATACTTTGAGATCTTTACCGAGCAATGCAACCCCGGTACTATCGTAACCACGATATTCCAGTCGTTTTAATACATTTATGATAACCGGGTACGCCACTCGGGGCCCCGTATAACCGACAATTCCACACATACGATTCAACAATTTTGATCAGGTGATTAATAATGGCTGGAGCAATATTAGATAAAATTGGTGAGGCGAATGAATGCCGCTGTTATCTTAAAGCATCAAACCCTGCAGAAGCATGAACGCGAGCGAAAAATAAATGACGAGTCCTGTCACATCCACGATCGTTGCAACAAAAGGTGCTGAACTCACAGCCGGATCTGCACCAAGCCGTTTCAATATCAGCGGGAACATAGAACCAATAAGAGTCCCCCATAACACAACCCCCAAAAGAGAGAAGCCGACCACTACACCTATCATTACATAATGTACTCCATATGTTTCGGGAAAGATAGAAGACCATGCAACAATTCGAATGAAGCCAATTATGGCAAGAACGGTTCCGAGCAATAGTCCCTGTAAGATTTCGCGACGAAGAATTCGCCACCAGTCACCAATTTTGATCTCACCAATAGCCATCGCCTGTATAATTAGGGTAGAAGCCTGTGATCCACTGTTGCCACCACTGGAAATAATCAATGGTACAAACAAAGCAAGCACGACAGCCTTCGCGATCTCATCTTCAAAATAACCCATCGCCGTTGCAGTCAACATTTCACCAAGAAATAAAACGATCAACCATACAACCCTCTTTTTAAAGAGTTTCATCAATGGAATTTCAAGGTAAGGCTCATCGAATGCTTCAGTACCACCGATCTTTTGCATATCCTCACTGAACTCTTCGTTCGCAACCCAGAGCACATCATCGATTGTAACGATACCTAACAAGATATTCTTGTCGTCAATAACGGGTAGTGCCACCCGGTTGTTCATTTTGAAAGTCTGATTCGCCACTTCCTGGTCGTCAGTAACGTTTAGCGTTATGAAGCGATTGTCGATCACTTCACCCACAACTTTATCTGGATTGGCGAGGATGATCTCACGAATCCTGATGTCATCAACAAACTCACCTTTATCATTGACCACGTAAATGACGTCAATCGTTTCACTGTTCTTTCCAACTTCGCGTATATGTTCAAGAACTTCCTGCAATGTCCAGTCGATCTGAACCGCGATATAATCAGGGGTCATCAAACGTCCAACGCTGCTTTCAGGATATCCAAGCAATGCAAGCGTGATTTTCCGTTCTTCCGGATCGAGTAGTTTAATGAGTTCCTTCACCACTTCACTTGGTAGTTCTTCCAGGAAGGCAGTGCGGTCATCTGCCGGCAACTCGTTTAAAAGTTCTGCAGTTTTATTTGGAGGAAGTTCCTGTATGATATTTTTCTGAGCAGGTAAATCAAGAATTTTAAACACTTTTGCAGCACGATGTACACTCATGTTGCCAACGATCTGGTGTTCATACTCTGGAAATTCGTTGATGAGTTCCGCAACGTCACTGATATTCTGATCGTTCAGAAATTCTCGGATCTCCAACACATCATCACGTTGGATTACTTCGAGAAACTGATCGTTCAGGCTCAATATTTCTTCCAGACTCATGTTGCAAAATACTAAATTCTAAAGTCCTACATTCGGAACGCTAAAGCAACCTGAGATTAGGAATTAAACCCTCTATTGCCATGATTTTGCCTGGTTTGTTTATTGGCCCCACTTCAGCAATGGGGCGCGGAGTATTTACCCGGAAAGCTATTCCCGCCAATACCGTTATTGAAGTTTCGCCGGTAGTAGTAATGAGTGCAGAAGAACGTTTGTTACTTGATCAAACTCTTTTGCACGACTATATTTTTGAATGGGGTGCGAGGGGTAAACACTGTTGCATGGCCCTCGGTTATATTCCATTGTACAACCATTCCTACGAATCCAATTGTGAGTACGAAATGGATTTCGACAAAGACGAAATCAGTGTTCGCGCTGTCCGTCCACTGCGGGCAGGAGAGGAGCTATTCATTAACTATAATGGTAACTGGAATGATAAAAGGGCCGTTTGGTTTCATAAGAAATAAATTCATCAACACAAAAAAGGCAGGTAAAATTTACCTGCCCTAATCGTAGTTAATGGCGATCCTCAATCTGTAAAACGTCCGCCGGCATTAATCCAGGCTGTAAGTTTATCGCGGTCTGCCTGTGGCAATGCACCAGTTGGTGGCATAATGCTCGGCACACCGTCTATAGCTCTTGCTTTGATTCGATCTTTGTTAATGACGATATTACAATCGACCGAAAAATTGATTCCTCCCTGTGGTGCGGCACCTGAATGGCAACCTGCAGTCGCACAATTGTTTTGAACAACCCCTTTGGCGGCAGTGAAAAGAACGCCAGCAGCAACGGCTCCAACAGTTACCGGGGAATTTGCTCCGCAACCAGCAGCATTTTTTACATTCAATGTATAGTTGCCGGGAGCGATATTCATGAAAACATTAGAGGCCTGGAATGCGCCAGCGCCGAGGCTATACGTGAACCCGGTGCTACCTGCAGCAGTTGCAGTAATCACTCCGCTGGGAGCGCATGGATCCGAATTGGTAGCAGCGCCAGTCAGCGTGATATTAACCCCTGCACACGCATTTGTCTCTCCCACCGTAAAAGCTTTACTGCCTGTACAGCCTTTATTATCTTTTGCCGTCACTGTGTGGGCTCCCTTCGCAAGATTGTTAAATGTTGACGAGGCCCCGAAAGTTCCGCCATCGATGCTATAGGTCATCGCACCTGAACCTCCGGTTGAAGCTGCGGCAATTGATCCATTTGATAGTCCTGTGCCCGCATCTGTAACGGTACCGGTTACACTAATTGTAACCCCTGCACATGGGTTCGGAGCTGGTGATGAACCGCCGCCTTTGCTGCAAGCATAAAGAATTGCGCTCATGAAGAGAAAAGATCCTATCACCTTCCAAAAGGCGAGTTGGTGTTTTTGCATACAGTGTAGTTTTATCTTACTACGGCTGTTTTATCGAAGAGGTTGTTTTCTTCTTATTAAAACCCGGACTGTATTTAATTCCAAGCAGTAAACCATAGCTGCTTATATCCAATTCACCATGACCAACCCCCGCGAGAGGAACTTTAATGAATGGTTCTGCCTGTAACGACCATGACTGATTTATTTTCGATTCCCAACCGGCGGATAAATTTAATATTTTAAACCATTCGTTTTGGGTAGAGGATGTACTCCAATCACGAACAGTCGCTACACCGTTGTAGTCATAGGCGTATGTGTATGATTGATTGCGCATGATGTAACTAGATAGGCCAGTAGTAAGATAGATATTTGATTTTTTACTCGCGACGAGGTTATATCGTACATTAACAGGAATATCCCACATACTACAATTCCCATCAACCGTTTTGAGATCGACATAATGCAACCAGGATCCCTTCGGAGGTGTGAAGTCTTTCCCTTTCGCTGAATAATTTTTCTTTGTTTGAATAAGCCCAACACTGACGGCCCATCTATCAGAAAAATTATAATTCACCATCGCACCAAAATTATAACCTGGCTTATTTGAACCGGTTGAATGAACGCGGCTGTAATCCATCCCTGCGATTGCTGTAATGCTAAAGCGGGATAGCGTACTATTTGGTGATTTTGTTTTTTTGCCTGATTGCACCGCTGGCGAATCCACAACGATTGATGGTTCTTTTTTTGTAGTATCAACTTGAACGATTGCAATAGTATCAATGCTAACTAATGGAACTTGAACCACGGCGGAAATCGTTTCCTTATCACCGCCATCGTATTTCTCGCTGTCAATGATATCGACTTGAGTGGTATCAGTTGTTTTGCTGTTGGATGTTATGGGAAAATTGTTGAGCGGGCGCGAAACAATTTTATCGTTATTTGAGTTGTTGAGGCCACGAACTTTTTTGTTTGAAGTTGCGAACTTATTTGGATCAATTTGCGATTGTCTCGGTTGAAGTTTTGAAGTAGTTGAGGTATCAACGGACCTTTCCGATTTTTTTGAAGTTGATGAAAGCCCACCTGGCTTAATATCATCAGCTGGGTTGCTTGTAGGTTTATCGGCATGTGGTGCGGTTAATGGCGCATTCTCACTTTGCTCAGCTTTTTTACTGGTGCTTGACGTATTTGCTTCGCCAGGTGATGATTGATTGCCAGCCGAAGGTTTTCCTTTAATTGAATCGCTACTTGTTGAATTCGCGGTAGTTTTTTTGTCACTTTTAGCAACTAGGTAGGCGACGCCCGCACCACTCAATAACAACAGCAATAGAAATAACCAGAGGAAACGCTTCCGATCTTTTTCTTTTTCCTGGGGGAGTTCTTTGTTCAACCGTTTTTCAAGCTGCTCCCAACCGGACGTAGGCTGATCTACGTCAGTTTGTTCGGCAGCCTGGCGGCTAATTCGGTCAAGGTCTTTATCAGAAAGGGGATGCATAAATGTTGAACTTCGATTTATTTAATAAAAGTTTTCTTAGGTTATCTCTCGCCTTCGAGAGATTGGATTTTGACGCGCCAATCGATATTCCAAGCTTGTTCGAAATTTCCTCATGACTAAGTCCTTCGATCACAAAAAGGTTGAACACCGTTCTGTATGACGGAGAAAGTAACTTTATCGCTTCAATTATTTCTTTATAAGACAAAACATCCAGCCCGTTTTCTCCAGAATCGGCAATCTTTTCAGATTCTGTGGAAAGGAGGTGACCATTCACAGACGAATTCTTTTTGCGGTAGTGGTCGATGCAGGTATTGACGAGTATTCGTTTGAACCATCCTTTTAGCGAGAGCAGTGTATCATCCTGTCTAAACTCATCAAATTGTTGGATATTTTTGAAGAGCTTGATAAATGCTTCGTTCATTATTTCCTCAGACTCCTCTGTGCGTTCCGTATATCTGTTGCAGATTTTCATAGCAAACCCCCGCAAAAGGTAGTATAACTCCTTCTGACTGTGCCGATTATTCTGGCGGCACCCGACTAACAAGCTGCTGATTTTCGTGTTATCTGCTAGCAAGGGTGTTGGTTTTGGCGCGCTATTGATTCCGAAATGTACATTTTTCGAACCTGGAATACTAGCAATACGCAGAACGGAACAGTTCGGTTGCTATGTTATTAACCTTAAAAGCCTTTCAGCATCGCCATGGATGGAGCGCCTGTTAGCTGTAAATCGGCCCGGATAAACGCCTGCACCTGGATACTATTTTTCTGCGGCAGAATTCCAAGCAGCCGAATTTCATGAATTTTTCCGCTTGTGCTCATCCAGGCAGTGACCGGTTGATTGAGTCTTGCCTCTATGCCCGGTTTGTTTCGTTGAATTAATGCTGCAATATCAAGCACCGACTGACTTTTCAATTCCTTCATTATTTTTTTACGAAACATATTTTTAAGAATGTTCACCAGCATATCGCGCGTGTCGATTGAAAAACTGATATCGGGCATCGAGAGAACTTGTAAGGCCGTATCCAGCACCGGTGTTCCAGCAATATGTAAAGTGCCTTTACGATTACCAGTGAAAGAAACATCAACCGATAACTTTCCATTATCAGTTCCAGCAACAACCACATCGCGGACTACAAACGTTCGGCCTTCTAACTCAAATGGTTTGTTGCGGAGACTATCATTCAACAGCTTGTTGAAAAAGCTGTATTGATAGTTGGCATCAAGATAGGTGCTGATACCGGTTGCGGTATTGACGCTGTGGATGGCGGGTAACGGAGCGTTGGTTACCAATTGCTGACTATCCGAGGAAAATCGCGGACTTCCACTAAATCCAACAGAAAAAATCAGCGTGTCTTTATATGTGTTGAACCTTCCTACCCGGAATTGAGTTGGATTAAGATTGATGAACCCATACTGACTTATCGCCATCACCTTGCTTCCGCCTTTGCGCCAATTCTGCAACAGCACATTGTTGTTAACAGCTTGCACGATGCTATCAAATACTGCACAGTAACTGTCAATAGAAGCTTTGATGCTGTCCATTACCTGCGTTGTAACGTCAGTTTGTAGAACCGTTACTGCACATTTATCAAGTGCGCGTGATGTTTCAAGCCGCGTGTTCGTACGGATCTGATGATTCGTTAATAAGTCGAGTTGCGAACCGATTGTAATGTCCACCCTTCGAAGTGGTTCGCTTCCGAATCCGCAACTGCCACCAACCCATGGAGAAACTTGTGTGTTAAATGCACAAACTCGTTTACTCCCCGCAATCTGGTAATTGCCGCGGAAGCCAATCGTTACTTTATTATTGACGCAAGAGAACGTGAATGGAGATCTGGTAAACCGATACTTGTACCGGAAATCGCAAGAACTTTCGGTGTACTCCGGCCACTTTTCATTGGTGAATTCTTTCGCGGTCACTGAATCCATCAAGGCAATTAATGGGCGCATGTAAACTTTAATCGGGATATTTATTTGGGAGGAAGGTAATGCCGGCAACACCCGTTGCGGCGCATTAACTGCCGCTGTTCCGGTTGACTTTTTTGCACTTCCACAACTACTGAGCACTACAATCAAACAAAACAATAACCCGGTAATATATTTCATGGTGTGAAGGTAAAACTGTTGAGTAGAATATCGAATGTGGAATGTCTGGTAAAGAATATAGAATAAAGAATAAAGAATATAGAATGTGTGGAATGATGGTATGCTCTGAGTAGGGAAGTAACCGTGATTTTGAGTATCTGCACATTTTGTACATCTTCGCATTCTCCGATT
>JACMLR010000074.1 GCA_014379515.1 Chitinophagaceae bacterium | reverse complement strand
TAGTCCATGGCGAAAAGCTGCAGGTAAATAGACGATGGGGGAAAACAACTACTTTTATGAAACTGTAAATGAATAGCAGGATTACCAAAAACATGTAAACTTATTTTAGGACGAGACAACAATGCAGGTTCACATGAAATGCCTTTCCATTTTTGCATTCTATTACTAAAAATGCAAAAACAGCTTCACACCAACTGTGCATGCCCTCACTCAACATTATATCCTAACCAGTCGAAGTTCCGCGGATCCGGTTTGAAATTGAAGTATAAATATCGGGGCCGGTAGCTCCAAAGCAATGAGAAGAAACGGAAATTTGAAGGGAAAAAAACATGTATTCCTTCGCGCTTTAATTTTCTTCGAACGCTGACAGCATCTATCTCGGTTCTCATCCTCTTCCCAATACTTTCCTATAAAATTACAACCTAAGCGATTTAAAATGTATATCGGTAACGTATAATCTAAATTTTATTCGATCGCTCTAACATGCAATCACTAGTCGAAATTATTGAAGCTCTTAAATCGTATCCCTGAAATTTCTTCGTAACAGATCGGGATAATTAACCTTTCTTAAATCCCCCGTTTCATTATTGAATGATAATCTTGCTCGTGAACATCCACTTTCCCTTTTCCATCAGCCTCAAAAAGTAAACGCCACTCTGAAGCCTGCCAATCGCAATCGTCTCAACCGGCGCCGTTACTCGTTGCTTCAATACCTGGTTTCCCGTCGCGCTAAAGATCACCAGCTCGGCATCGATAAAGTCCGGCGACAATAACTGAATAGACCCACTTCCTCTTCGTACCGGATTTGGATACACGAAAAACCCGGCTGGTCCAGGAATTATCACCGTTTGGATTTCACTGTACACAATCCGTCCATTGGAAAGAGTAAAACGTAAACGATAACTATTTGCTCCAGTCGAAGGCGACTCGTCAATGAATGAAAAACTTGTTGCCACAGGAGCGATGGAACTGAAGATACTTGAGCTGGAACCGCCACTTATCTTTTCCACATCAATTTTTTGAATTCCATATCTAGTGCCAATACTTGTTTCGATGAGAATTTTGCCTTCTGCAGTCTTCGTTACCAAAAAACTCTTTACATAACAGTTCAGTCCCTGTGTGCTGTAATCAATTGCCATTGATCGCAATCCCACCATTTTACCAACAACGGGTGCAACTGCAAAATATCTTTTACCCATGTTCGTGCTCGACCTAATAAAAATTGAATCATTTTCCGTTCCAATTTCTTCCATCCATTTATCCCCGAGATGAAACACACGGTATTCTTTTATCATTGGTAAGGTCTGCCAGTAGAGCAGAATTGAGTCGGGGCAGTCGAAGCCAACCCGCATCGACAACAAAGGCGTAATTGATATAGTATCGGATAAATAAAATTGCTGATCGACTCTTGCACGGAAAACTGCATTAACCGAAGAGGGCGGAGCCGTCCAGTATAGAAAGTTTTTATCAAGATCAATATTATTCGCGACCGATTGCCAATTGAAACCCGAATCGAGGCTGTATTCAATCGTGGCTTTTTTCCCTTTTTGAAAACCCGATTGCCAACGCAACGCAACTGAACGATTTGTTTCTAATTTGTCACTTGCAGTCGGATGAGTCCATTCGAATATATCAGCAGTGTCAAATTGATACGCAATCGAAAAAGGCTGAATGCCTTCAATAGACGGCGCACTTGTAACAGTCAACTGATATTCACCTTCGGCAGGATCAATCAAGCTGATTTGTTCAACAGTATTAAGTGTATCAACTCGTCGTTCAGCGGGTAGTTTTAATGAATCGCTTTGGGCAGTTGAATTAAGTGTCCACGGGTGCCACGAGAAGCCACTCGATAAATTTGTTAGTAGGAGGTCCAGGTTATTGATGAGCACTTTTTGAGCATTCGGAACAGCAGGTGGATCTGTCCAGCAAAGTGTAACCGTTATCTTTTTCAAACCCGCAGGAACTGTAAGGAGGAAAGTTTTTGCCTGGGACGATCCGATTTCATTCTCAAAGAAATGCCCGGTCATCATTGTCCGAGCCGCATAAAATGCATTCAGATGTCCATATCCACCAGCATAGTCGGGGCCAGGATCATCATGATCGTCGCTGCTATTGATCAACACTGCTTTTATGAGCGAAGCAGTTGGATTGACGCCCTGTTTTTGTTTATAGGCTTGTTGGAGTACGAGTGCTGTTCCGGAGCACAACGCCGCAGCACCCGAGCTTCCATCTTCGCCGAAAGCAGTGAGTTCAGGTTTGACTCTTCCATCGTGCGCAGGTCCCTTTGAACTAAGCAGGGATATTCGACCAAATGAATCAGTTGCTCCAACCGTTAGGCTATTCTTTGACATTTTAAAACTGCCCGTGATGTTTGACAACGAAGGTATTGCCAGATATCTGCCGGTACCAATTTTATCGCCTGAATTGCCACTGGAAAAAATATGAAGCAGGGTAGGAATGGAGTAAGTGCTTTGATCGTATGCAGCTGCATCAATGCCGTAATAGTTTTCAAGACCAGTTCCGTATGAATGATTCTGCACGGTAATAGCTGCCTGCTGATAGTAGCTTGCTGGCTCAGGGAGCAAATTTATAAAATCAGTTGAACTGAGGTCCGACGACCATGCAACGCCTCGAGCGGTGTAAAAAGAATTTCCGGCACCCGATATTATTGTTGCCATGATGGATGCGTGACCAGAAAAAACGGGCGACGAATTCGGTGATGATCGATAGCGACCGATGAAATCAATATCAAGCGTGTCGAGCCTGTTCTCTTTTATAGAAACCGTTTGACCATTACCGTTGAGTTGCGGGAACGAACGATGTAATTTGTTAACAAGGTTTAAACTATTGTCAAATGCTGGAATTGGTAACTCCTCTTTTGGTCTGCGGGGCATATCGATAAATGCGATTCCATTCCGTTGTTTTATTAATTCAATCAAAATGGTGGGAGATGTTTCGATAACAACGATTGAACCCGGTAACCTTCGTTTGATTGAGATGCTTGATGAAAATCTCGCTAAAGCCTGGTTGAGACTATCAATATTGCTCGCATGAATCCAGAAACGATGATTTGAATTTGGAAGTTTTTTGAATGTATCCTGAAGTGTGGGTGAAAGTAATGGATCGTATTGTTGCGCAGGAACAACAGTCGAGAACGACATCGCACACATAAAAAGCAGGCATCGCATCATTATCTCAATCTACTATTTTTTCAAACATCTGGATTGACCCATTGAAATCGGGTAGTAAAATTTCGCATACTCACCGTAAATTCCGAGGGAAACTTTAGAGGTTGTTCACATTTTTGAAAGTAAAGTTGCGGATTGTCATACAAGTTTCAGAGTGCAACTTAGTTGCCAATTTTTACTTGCAATGGATTAGTGATTTCTGGTAAATTACAAATACTTCCAAAACGCGTAACAGGTTCATCATTCCAATCTAAAAAACTTTGTATGAGAAAAATTCTTTTCAAAACCAGTCTGATCGTATGTTCATTCACGTTAATTCTTTTATCCTGTAAAAAAGACGCTTCCGTTAAAGAGAGTGCGTTGCCGGTTTCTGAAGATGTATTAACCAAAATTGCCGCGTTGGGTTTCGGAAACAAGGATGTTGTAAAACATGAGGAAGGTTATTTAGTGGAAGGTGATATAGTCATCACCGACGAGCAACTCAAGAATCGTCCCGAATCTTCACTGCTTCGTGTTGGGGAAGAGGAACAATATCGCACCAACAATCTTGTGACATCTCTTCCAAGAAATATTACAGTTCGTGTGCGCAGCTCACTGCCATCCCGTTATGTAACTGCGCTCAATTCTACAATTTCCCGCTACAATGCACTTGGATTAAGAATTACATTCTCGCGCGTAACATCCGGTGGTGACATTGTAATTTCTGCAGCGCCATCAGGTGCTGGCTACCTGGCTTCAGCCGGTTTTCCCACGTCTGGAGGTAGTCCGTACAATTCAGTTCGCGTGAATCGCGCTTATCTTGATAGCTGGGACATCAATACCGTTACAAGTATTCTCGCACACGAAATCGGTCATTGCATTGGTTTTCGTCATACCGATTACATGGCGAGACAATACAGTTGCGGTGGCTCACCCGTCAATGAAGGAGCTTCTAACGTAGGTGCTGTTCATATTCCGGGTACGCCAACCGGTCCGGATCCTAATTCCTGGATGCTTGCGTGTATCGGAAACGGCGTCAATCGTCCGTTCAATACGAACGACCGCACCGCGCTCAATTATCTTTACTAAGCATTTTCCCATTGATCAAGTGCCTTCAAAACCTGTTATAGCGTTCAGAATCTCCCGAACTTCGGG
>JACMLR010000073.1 GCA_014379515.1 Chitinophagaceae bacterium | reverse complement strand
GCAAGTAACACCGCAAGCAATACTGCGACGGTTGCAACCACCATGAGGATGATTTCTGTTTGATGGTCGACATGTGCTGTTGGAATTGGAATTACTGGCGAAAGAAACTGGCTCAGCAAATTTCCATTTTCCATAACCACAACCGGCAATTCGATCAATCCACCAGCTACAGAAAGAATGGCCAGGATAACAAGTGGAATCGTCATTGCTGCCGGACTTTCATGGAGATGATGATGTTGCTCATCCGTTCCGCGAAATTTTCCATGAAATGTCAGAATCAATAAACGAAACATATAGAAACCAGTAAGCATCGCCCCAAAAAGCATGACGCCATAAATAATTTTATTATGCTCAAATGCGGCAAGAAGAATAGCGTCTTTTGATAAGAACCCGGAGAAGAATGGAAAGCCGGCGATTGCCAGTGTACCAAGCAAAAATGTAATGTACGTAATGCGCAGGTGTTTGCTGAGTCCGCCCATTTTGCGGATATCCTGTTCGCCACCCATTGCATGGATTACACTACCACTACCAAGGAACAGCAACGCTTTGAAGAATGCGTGGGTCATTACGTGGAAGACAGCAATTGTATATGCGCCCATCCCCAGGGCAACAAACATAAACCCAAGCTGGCTAACGGTTGAATACGCAAGCACTTTTTTAATATCGTTTTGTTTCAATGCAATCGTTGCTGCAACAATTGCTGTGGCTGCGCCGATCCATGCTACAACGTTTAGTGTAACATCAGACATTGAATAAAGAATATTGCTCCGGGCGATCATGTAGATGCCAGCGGTTACCATGGTAGCCGCGTGGATCAATGCGGATACAGGCGTAGGGCCAGCCATCGCATCGGGCAACCAGGTGTACAAAGGAATTTGCGCACTCTTTCCCGTTGCGCCAACAAATAATAATAAGGTGATACCAGTAATGATTGACAGATCTGTGCCCGGTGCTTTTGAAAATACTTCACCGAATGTGACGCTGTTGAATTGATTGATCATCCAGAAGATGGCAAGCAAAAACCCAAGGTCACCAATGCGATTCATTATAAACGCTTTCTTAGCGGCGTTTGTATAATCAACATTTTTAAACCAATACCCAATGAGCAGGTAAGAACACAAGCCAACCCCTTCCCACCCGATAAATAATATTACGTAGTTCGCACCCAGTACAAGGAGCAACATTGAAAACACGAAGAGATTGAGGTAAGAAAAATAACGGGCATAATGCTCCGAATTTTCTTCCTTCATATACGAAGTGGAATAAAGATGTATTAGAAATCCAACACCGGTTATGATCAATAAGAAGATAGAAGAGAGCTGATCAACCTGGAAAGCAAAAGGAATTGAAAGTTCACCGACCCGAATAAAATCAAACAGTTTTATTGCGCCCGGAACATTACCTGCTTTGACCTCAAGAAAAAGTAATACACTAATAATGAATGAGCCGAGGATAACACCCGACCCGATTACACCCGTGACAGATTTTGGGAGGCTGCGTCGTAAAAGTCCATTGATTAAAAACCCAATCAATGGAAGTGCAGGAACAAGCCATACCAGTTGAAAAATATTATTCATAAGCGATAAGCCAGGTATTATCTAACATCAATGCTTTAGGCGATTCAAAAAATTAATATCTACCGAGTGAACATTTCGATACATCATTACAATGATTGCGAGACCAACACTCACTTCCGCTGCGGCAACCACCATAATAAAGAACACGAACAGTTGACCATCGATGCCCGCATTGGGGTTTGTTGCTACACCCGCAAGATGATGCATCTTGGAAAATGCCACCAGCAAAAGGTTCGCAGCATTGAGCATAAGTTCGATGCACATGAACACGATGATCGCATTTCGCCGTGTTAGTACACCAACGACACCGATGCTAAACAATGCCACTGCCAAATAGATATAATATTCGATCTGCATAAATTCTTAGTCTCCTTTTTTACCGATTACTGCCGCACCAACCATCGCACTTAAAAACAATACACTGCTTATTTCAAATGGTACCACGTACTCTGTAAACAATACTTTTCCGAGGTTTTCGATGAGTCCGATTGAACCATCCTGTAATTGTGCAATAGCGCGTTTCTCATCCGCATTTTTCAATGCAGCAATTAAAACAAGCATTAGTGTTCCGCCTGATACAACACCAGCCAATCGCGACCATTTATTTTTCTGGGGTTCAGAATCAGAATTAAGATTCATGAGCATGATGACGAAGAGGAAAAGCACCATGATCGCACCGGCATAAACAATCAAATTAACGATGCCGATGAACTGGGCGTTCAGCATAATGTAGTGACCGGAGATTGCAAAGAAAACAACGATCAGCCACAATACACTGTGGACAGGATTTTTGCTGGCAACAACCATCACCGCACTTAACAATGCCAGTACGCTTAAAAATCCAAATAATAATTGTGTTACGCCCATTTTACTCTAATTCAGTTAGTGATCTGAATGAACAATCGTTCAATCTATAATCTAATTCGATGTATGCTGTTGATGTGCACGATTGCCCAATGCTTTCTTATACTCATCCGGATTTTCGATAGGATGCGGAATCAATAGATCCGGTTTCCCATAAATAAAGCCTTTACGCTGATAGTTGGCCGGCGCAAAAGTTTCGCTCAGGTATACTGCATCTTTCGGGCACGCCTCCTCGCATAATCCACAAAAAATGCATCGAAGCATATTGATCTCATATTTCGCTGCATATTTCTCTTCACGATACAAATGTTCTTCACCTGGCAAACGTTCAGCAGCTTCCATTGTAATTGCTTCAGCCGGGCACGCAACAGCACACAATCCGCATGCAGTACAACGCTCGCGTCCTTCTTCATCCCGATTCAAAATCTGCAAGCCACGAAATACCGGGCTGAATTCTCTTTTTTGTTCCGGGTAACTGATTGTTGCCTTTCGTCTAAAGATGTGACTGAAAGTGATCATCATCCCTTTAAAAATATTCCACAGGTAGAGCCGCTCGACCCAAGTCATTGGCTTCCTTTCCACCGAATGCGCCCTGTTAGTTAATGCCTGCATTTTATTTATATGCTTTTAAAATCGGACAAAGATAATTGAGTAGGAAGAATTCAATCGAACTCAACTTACTTCTTCAAGAATAACACGACTGCTGCTGTTACCAGCATATTGATCAAACTTAATGGTATTAATGTTTTCCATCCAAGATTCATCAACTGGTCGTATCTGAATCTCGGAATCGTCCAACGAATCCAAATGAATACGAAAATAAAGATGCCTGTCTTGAACATTAGTGTTAAGCCCTGCAGAACGGCAAGCCAGTTCTGCCCAATACTCTCTCCTAACGATGCATCAT
>JACMLR010000072.1 GCA_014379515.1 Chitinophagaceae bacterium | reverse complement strand
GAACTGCTCGTGATTATTGCTTCGCTGATAGATATCAAAACCGATAACATCGACCCATGCATCTCCAGGATATCGCTCCAGGTATTCAAGCTGGGTGGTGAAACGATCGGTATTGAAGGCATACAGCAAGTGATGAATATTCTTTTCATCCCGCAGGTAAGAAACGGTAAACCGATACAGCAGTATGAGTTGTTCTGGAGTACAATGATTTTTTCCCCACCAGAACCAACTTCCATTCAATTCATGAAATGGTCGAAAAATGATAGGAATGAATTCGTTTGCAGGTCCTTTTAAATCATTTAGAAAGCTCGCCACTTTATCTAGCCAACTCTTATACAGGTCATGTTTTTCGCCGCCGGGCAAAATCGATACGACAGTACCCGGTGCCGGATCCCAAGCTGTTTTTCCGGTGAGGGGATTATTGAGATGCCAACTGATCGTTATCACTCCACCCCTTTTATAGCCATCACGAATAAATTGTTTCATTCGATCAAAGGGCACACTGTCTAAATTTACAGCCTGGTCTAGTTCAAGTCTGCCCAATTCCCAACCATATACGGCAGGGAAATCTCCCGTAACATCTTTTATATCACTTCGTCCATTTTCATATTTCCAGTTGTAACCGTAAGCCAGGTCATCCTGGTGCCCGAACATAATTCCTTTCGACATCAACTTTTTCAGGTTGCGATATAAATTGATTGTTTCAACGGTCGCTTTGGGATCAATCGGCAACTCCTGGGCAATCGCGGAACACCACAGAAAAAAAAGAAACATTATTGAACACGTCTTTCGCATAGAACAGATTTATATTTCTCGAACGGGTGTCACAATTCGACAACATTAACCGCAACAACGTCAATGAAAAAACTACCACTAGCATTGCCCATCGTTTCACTTTTTTTGCACCTGAAGGCCGGAATGGAGTGTGGAGTTGGAAGGATGTAGTATGGAGTTTGAAGGATGTAGGTAGTGTAAACTGTATCGTGTATTTCCGCACTTCATTCTCCGAACTTCACACTTTTCTGTCCCCTGCAAGTGCAGGCAGAAAAAAACCCGGCCCGTGAAGAGCCGGGAATTAATCGAAATCGACACTGAGAAGGTCTTCAAATTATTTAATGAACATAATGTTATCGAAGTAAACGGTTTTGCCTGCATCCTGCATTTGGAATGTGACGTTATCAACGTTAGTTACCCCAGGCCATCCGGTTGCGAGTTCGAAACGAAAGTATGTCCACTTGTTAGCAGGAATAGTAATGACTTTCTGCCCACCCCAATTCAACCAGAATTGGACATTCTTATCAACGTCAGCTCCTTTGGCCCAGAAAGTAAAATATTTATGTCCTGACAAAGTCACTTTGCCGGCACCAAGTTGCAATCCTCCCCATGATCCCGCAGGATCAAAAGCAGCCTTCAATCCCTTAGTACCAGTAATCACACCTTCGGTTGAAGCTTCATAGGTACCGCCCCAACCCCAATTCTCAAAACTATTATCGAGTTGTTCAGAGAAAACAGTAATTGCTTTTGCCACATTCACCATTTCAAAATCTGAAACGCGTTCGCCGGATAAATTGGTTACTCTCAATTTTGCACGATCAACAGTTGTTGTCGGCATTTTGACAACCATTTGCTTTCTTGTCTGAGAAACGATCGTTGCTTCGTCGGTTGTTCCGTCAAGTAAAACTTTTGTTACATCATCAAGATTACTTCCAGTGATGGTAACCTCGGAACCTGAGATGAAGTCGGACGGAAAGGCTGTAATCACACTTGGTAATGCAATTACTTTGAAAGGCACGGATAAGGACTTACCCGCGCTGTTTGTAAAGATGATTTTTAGTACGCCGCCAAATGCTGTATCTGGAACGCGGAATACCAGTGCGCTTT
>JACMLR010000071.1 GCA_014379515.1 Chitinophagaceae bacterium | reverse complement strand
GCACGACGTTGAGAAGGAATTTCCGGGCTTTCTGAACCAGTTGAAGTGGACACTGATTATCGATAAGATCGTTCGTGAAAACAATATCGAAATTGGTCGTGAGGACTTACAGGCATTTGCCAAACAACAATTATTCGGGTACATGGGTGGATCTGCACCGCTGGACCAGGAACAACCATGGATCAATGACTATGTTGAGCGGATGATGAAGGATAGAAAATTCATTGACGACGCATTCCATCGTCTGCAAACAGAAAAAGTGTTTGCCTTTGCAGATGCCAAAGTTGATGCGGTTGAAAAGGAAGTGACGGTAGAAGAGTTTTCAAAAGAACTCGAGAAACATCAGCATCATCAACACTAATATTTTTGATTTTTGAAACCGGCAGTTATTCCTGCCGGTTTTTTTTGGCATATTATCGTAAGCTGTCAGTTCGAGTCGGATGCTATCCGCCTCAGCTTCAATTACATCGAGCGTCAAAATGTCGGTTTTTTTTAGTTGCACGGTATTTGGTTGTTACAATAACTTAAATTGCCAACCTAAATACCAGTTATTCATGATGAACTTAGGACAAGAATTTGAAAAGTACGCGGTGAAGCACCGAGGCATCAGCAGCAACACTTTAAATGCATATACCAAACATAACGTTACCAATCTTACTCCAAATATCATTGAAGAGCGTCCAATGAATATTGCGGTAATGGACGTTTACAGCAGGTTGATGATGGATCGAATCATTTTTCTCGGTTACCCCATCAATGATGAAGTTGCAAATATTATTACTGCCCAGATGTTGTTTCTTGAGAGCACCGATAGAACGCGCGATATCCAGATGTATATCAATTCACCTGGTGGAGCAGTTTATTCCGGACTCGGGGTATATGATACTATGCAATACATCACTCCAGACGTTTCGACGATTTGTATTGGGATGGCTGCATCAATGGCACAGGTTCTTTTATGCGCAGGCACAAACGGTAAGCGGACAGCATTGAAACACGCACGTGTAATGATGCATCAACCAAGTGGCGCAATCGGGGGCCAGGCAAGTGACATTGAAATCACAGTCAATGAGATTCGCAAAATCAAACGCAACCTGTACGATATCATCGCTATTCACACTGGAAAATCATTAAAGCAGGTTGAAAAAGATTGCGACCGTGACTATTGGTTAACTGCGGAAGAGGCGAAGGAATATGGATTAGTCGATGAAGTATTGTTAGTCAATCCACGCAAAGAGAAAAAAGAAAGCTAAGCAACGCCATCGTTGAAGAGATGGGAAATTTGCTGTGCCAGTCAGATCTAAAACTAAAATCGAAAACTTAACAGGCAATGAATTATAATCAATTTTCATACGGAAGATGGAGAGCGGAAGACGAAGAAGAAAAGGAAGAAAAGCCAGGCAGTGACCTGATGATGTTTAGCAAGAAGCTTGAGAAATATTTTTTTGAAAAGCGTAGTGTGTACCTGTGGAGCGTCGTTGATGACAAAAGTGCAAAGGATGTTGTCAGCAAACTTTTATTACTCGATGCCGATAAGCCGGGTGAAGAGATTAAA
The DNA here is from genome assembly GCA_014379515.1 of Chitinophagaceae bacterium. GTDB lineage: Bacteria > Bacteroidota > Bacteroidia > Chitinophagales > Chitinophagaceae > Endoryza. The sequence continues at coordinate 9,653 of JACMLR010000071.1, read as the reverse complement.
TTTTATATCAATAGCCCGGGTGGTGTGGTAACAAGCGGAATGGTTATCTATGATACGATGAGAATGATCAAAAGCCCCGTGAGCACCATTTGTATGGGTCTTGCCGCATCAATGGGATCGATCCTCCTAAGCGGTGGTGAAAAAGGTAAGCGTCTCATTTATCCGCATGGCGAAGTGATGATTCACCAGCCAAGTCTGGGAGGGTATATCCAGGGGGTAAGTGCAGACCTGGAAATTCAGGCAGTGCAGACGCAGCGGGTGAAAATGATCGGCGCAAAGATTTTGGCAGAGAATACTGGCAAAACTGTTTCGCAAATTCTGAAGGATTTTGATCGTGACTATTGGATGGACGCACCGGAAGCATTAAAATACGGCATTGTCGATCAGCTAGTTGACAAGATATAGTCATTCCTTTTTTTAAAACATTCAATCCCTGCACGCTGCTCACTTTACGAAGTGTAGCGTTTGGGGATTTTTTATTGGATTTGGGCTTTTTGTTAGATAACTTTGCCCATTCAGAATTAGTTATATAGCTCATGGCAAAAACAACTTTACATTGCTCTTTTTGTGGTCGCAGCAGAGACGAGGTCAAAATATTAATTGCAGGTCAGGAAGGGCATATCTGCGAAAACTGTGTTGATCATGCACAGGAAATCATCGAACAGGAATTGGCCACACGCCAGGACGGAAGCGCCTCAGCTTCTTCGTCTTTCAAACTTACTGTCAAAAAGCCGGTAGAAGTAAAACGCTTCCTCGACGAATATGTCATTGCACAAGACGATGCAAAAAAAGTACTCGCTGTTGCAGTCTATAATCACTATAAACGTTTACAACAAAAGCCGGTCGACAACGATATCGAAATCGAAAAGAGTAATATCGTAATGGTTGGCGAAACAGGAACCGGTAAAACGCTTCTTGCGAAAACAATCGCTCGCTTATTGAATGTTCCTTTCGCAATTGTTGATGCTACTGTTTTCACCGAAGCAGGATATGTGGGTGAAGATGTTGAAAGCATTTTAACGCGTTTATTGCAGGTGTGTAACTACGATGTTGCAGCAGCCGAAAAAGGAATCGTTTATATTGATGAGATCGATAAAATTGCCCGCAAAGGCGATAACCCTTCTATCACGCGTGATGTGAGTGGCGAAGGCGTTCAGCAAGGTTTACTTAAACTCTTGGAAGGAACGGATGTATTAGTTCCGCCTCAAGGTGGTCGTAAACATCCTGAACAAAAGCTTATCAAGATCAACACTCAAAATATTCTATTCATTTGCGGTGGCGCATTTGATGGCATCGACAAAGTCATAGCTCGTCGTGTTAACACGAACGCTATCGGCTTTAATGTCAACAAGGAACTGCAGGAGCACATGAAGAAGAATTTGTTGCAGTATATAAACGCTACCGATCTTAAGTCATTCGGCTTGATTCCAGAATTGCTTGGACGTTTACCGGTAGTAACACACTTGAATCCGTTAGATCAGGCAACTCTACGCCAGATTCTGACCGAGCCTAAGAATGCGCTCATTCGTCAATATATGAAGCTATTCGAATTGGAAGGTATTCAGCTTACGATCGATGATGATGTGTACGATTTCATGGTTGAAAAAGCCCTCGCCTTTAAATTGGGCGCACGCGGATTACGCAGCATTTGCGAAAGTATTTTAACAGACGCCATGTTCGAATTGCCATCATCAAAAGCAACAACGTTTCATCTCGATATGGAATATGCGCGCGCGAAATTTGATAAGAGCAAAATGAATTTGTTGAAAGTCGCCTAACAGAATTAAAAGATAATAATGATATTTGAAGCCGGGTATATTATCCGGCTTTTACTTTTAAAGAATGAATATGCAGGAGTTAATCGACCAGTTAAAAGCAGAGGGCCTGACTGATAAACAGGCATTGCGTGCAATAGAGATCGTTAAGAATTTTGCCAAATCGAAGTTTCCACTTTTCGGCGGTGCTATTGAAAAGGTATTTGAAAAATACTCACCGAAACAAGATGATGATTTTCTTGATTAATTATAGGTAACTAATAAATGAAGAAACTGAAGCGAAACAAAGAATTGATTGCATGGGTAGTTGCATTGCTGATTCCCATATTCATTAATCCCGCCGAAACTTCGCACTTCACGTTGTGTGTATTTAATGCGATAGGGTTTAATTGGTGCCCGGGATGTGGTTTAGGTAGATCGATCGCTTCTTTTTACAGGGGAAATATTTCACAATCGTTGGAACAGCACTGGTTTGGAATCGCAGCGGTTTTTGTGTTAGCTTACCGTATTCTATATTTATCAATCCCGTTTCCGAATAAAAAAGCAAAATATGAATCAACCCCTTACAATGCTGCAGGGCATTCAACCTGATGAACTGGTCTATCTTGAAAATGTTACAAATGGAATGAACAACGATCAACTAAACACGTTCATAAGTTTGTATGGAAGCCGCAGAAAAACAACTGAGACTGTCTTGATCTGCACGATCCTTGGATTTGTTGTCATTGCAGGTATTCAACGATTTATTCTTGGTCAGATCGGCATGGGAATTCTGTATCTTTTTACTGGTGGCCTTTGCTTGATTGGAACGATTGTAGACCTCGTAAATCACAAGCAAATGACATTTGAGTACAATCAACAGCAAGCGGTTGAAGTATTGTCGATGATTCGCCGTTAGTCTCAAAAAAAAGCCCTCCCACAAAAGCGGAAAGGCCTGACAAGACAAGCAACCTCAATCAAAACTTATTTTAAAATTTCCCTGGCAATCACCAGTTTTTGAATTTCGGAAGTTCCTTCTCCGATAGTACAGAGCTTACTATCGCGATAATATTTTTCAACTGGAAAATCTTTTGTGTAACCGTATCCACCGAAAACCTGCACTGCTTCATTTGACGACCTCACAGCAACCTCACTTGCAAAATATTTTGCCATTGCCGCTTCTTTCGTCATAGGAAGACCGCGCATCTTGAGGTCGCAAGCCTGAAGCGTTAATAGTTCTGCTGCCTCAATTTCTGTTGCCATATCTGCCAACTTAAACGAAATGCCCTGGAAATTGGAAATCGGCTGATCGAACTGATGACGCTCTTTTGAATATTTTATTGCTGCGTCGAGTGCTCCCTTAGCGATACCCAGACCAAGAGCAGCAATAGAAATCCGACCACCATCCAGTACTTTTAGCGACTGCTTAAAACCGTGACCTATCTCTCCCATTCGGTTGCTATCCGGTATTCTACAATTATCAAAGATCATTTCAGCAGTTTCGCTGCTACGCATCCCGAGTTTGTTTTCTTTTCGTCCGCCCGTAAAGCCTGCTGTTGTACGCTCAACAATAAATGCAGTTGCATTATCTTTTGACCGTGGCTCGCCAGTTCGTGCAATTACTACAGCTACATCGCCACTTATTCCGTGCGTTATCCAATTCTTAGTGCCGTTTAAGACCCAATGATCCCCATCCCGCGTAGCGGTCGTTTGCATATTTCCTGCGTCGCTTCCCGTATTGGCTTCAGTCAATCCCCACGCACCAATCCACTCTGCAGTTGCAAGTTTAGGAAGATAGCGCTGCTTTTGTTCCTCGTTTCCAAACGCAAGGATGTGTCCGGTACATAAGGAATTATGCGCTGCCAGGCTGAGTCCAATTGACCCACATACCCTGGAGATTTCCTGGATAACCGTTACATATTCAAAATAGCTGAGCCCCGCTCCACCATAGCTTTCTGGAACGAGAACGCCCATCAGACCCATCTTCCCTAGCTCTTTAAATAGAGCAACCGGAAATTCCTGGGATTCGTCCCATTTCATCACATAGGGTTTGATATACTGTTGTGCAAAGTCGCGTGTACTCGCGGCTACCTGCCGCGTTATTTCTGAAGTTTCAAAATTCATAGCTGTCGATCGTTATTCGTACTAAAGAGGCAAGCATTATCGAATGCCTGCAAGATAAGAAAATTTGAAATATCACTAACATTCGTTAGTGCATCACTCAGAATTCCTTTTGCTTAACGAGTTCCAGCTAATTCAAGTATAAAGCCAGAGTGAGGGTTTCTTGTCGCTCGTAACAATTTCTTAAGTTTGAACTGCAGCAACCGCCAAGACTTAGTTCACTTTTAAGTAGGCCATCAGCTTTGGAATGATCTCTGGGGGAACAGCGGCGAGCTGTTTTATTTCGTCAGTAGATTTAAATGGGCCGTGCTGATTGCGGTATTCAACAATTGCCCGGGCGATTTTCCACCGGATGTATGGATGAGCCTTCAACTCGGTCTCCGATGCAACATTGACATCGATCGATACAACAGAAGCAGGCTCGCAGGTAAGGAGTTGCCTGAGCTTCTGATAACTACTATCGGACAGTCCATATATTTCTTTGAGCTGTTCGACCGAACAAAACCCTCCGAGGCTCGAGCGAAATTTGATAATCCGCGACGCAAGCTTTTCACCAATCCCCGGTAAGCTTTCAAGCAGCGCAGAGTCCGCCGTGTTGAGATCAATTGACTTAGTAAGTCGCGGATCCTCTTTTTTCGGTTCGTAGGAATTTTTAACCTCCCGGGGAGTTCCTCGCGCGAATTGATTATCAGAAGAAGCAATTTTTACATAAGGAATCAGTCGCTCAATTTCATCTTGCCGCAGCCCGTAAATCTTTTTGATATCGTCCGGCGTTCTGAATTTTCCACCTTTCGATAAGAAACGCTGGATTGTTGTAATGGTTCGGTCTTTTACTCCGAGGTCTTTCCACCTTTCGGGGGAAAGTGTATTCGGATCAAAAGAAAATAACTTGAATTTAAGTGAAGAATTCGCTTGCTCGGTCGGATGAGTACGCTGAATATAACGGCGATCATCTCCTGCGGTATCTGACTGCAGGTCTGCGATAAGTTGCTTGTCTTCTTGACTTAGAACGTACTCTTCTTGTTTGGTAATTCCCTGTTTAAAAATGGGCACCACCGAAATGATGCCCATCAACATCAACAAGCCAATGATTCCACTTCTCTCCTTTACCGAAAAACTGAAATACTGCTTCCACCCTTTCTGTTCCTGCTGCTCCATAATTGGCTTATTAGAAATTGAAGATAGGTTGGGCCGATACCCATTTCCAATGGGGAAAAACTTAAAGTGAGGAGAAAAGAACGAGATTAAACGTGAACGACGAGACCGTCGTAAGCAAGCTCAACACCCTTTGGAAGTTCAGCAGTGATATCACTATGGCGTCCGAGCTGATGACTTATATGTGTGAAGTAGGACATTTTATTTCCCGAGGCTTGCGCTAATTCAATCGATTCGGAAAGTGTAAAATGTGAGATGTGTTTTTCCTTTCGAAGTGCATTCAATACAAGCACGTCTTTATTCCTGATTTTTTCAAACTCTGCGTCTTCAATTCGATTTGCATCAGTGATGTAAGTGAACGAGCCAAACTGGAAACCAAGTACAGGCATTTTCAGATGCCACACCTCGATTGGTTGGATAAAAATATCGCCCACCACAAAAGGGTCGGAGGTAATCGAATTCAAACTTATTTCAGGAACGCCGGGATAACGTTTATCGGCAAACGCATATGGAAATTCACGAAGTAGCACAGCTTGTGTCATTTCGTTCGCATAAATCTGCATTGGTTCTCCAGAAAAGAAATTATAGGCGCGCACATCATCCAGTCCGGCAACATGATCTTTGTGAGGATGGGTAAAAACGATTGCATCTAATGTTTTCACATTGGCTCTTAGCATTTGGTAACGAAAATCCGGACCGGCATCAACAACGACAGTTGTTTTCTTCGATTGTACCAGGATACTTGAACGAAGTCGATTGTCTCTCGGATCTGTGGATGTACAAACGGCACAGCTACATCCAATCATTGGTACACCGCTGCTGGTGCCAGTACCCAAAAATGTAATAGTAAGCGAAGGATTCGTCACACCCTAAAAATAAGCAATGGGAATGAATGAAGGAATTTGCCGGCGAAGCATCAATCAAATCTCCTGACGTGCCATGACTTCCTCGAAGGTCTTGCGACTGTCGGGGCCAAGTGTGTCCGGGTTAATGGTGAGTTGTGGGATAATGTCGAACAGTGTGTTGATCCGACCTTCCATCTGCAAAAATTTATTCAGCACCACAACCTTCTTTGATTCGAGAATGCAATAGCCGCTTTGAAAAGTCCCGCGCTCGTACCGAATTATGTAATTCGCATCGTCAAGAACTTTTTCCACTTTGTCCAATGTATGCTGGGTATATTTCATTTTAATCGACTGTAAAAGTGCCGACAGCAAAAATAAGCGCACGGCAAGAAGAAGTTGGGTAAGCTAACCGCAAGTTTTCCACACGAATCGCTACAATCCAATCTATTTGCTTGTCATTTTGATAACCGGAACAATCATTTCTTCCAGGCTGACTCCACCATGTTGAAAGGTGTTGCGATAGTAGTTAACGTAGTAGTTGTAATTATTCGGATAACAGAGAAAGCTATCTTCCCTTGCAAAAATGAAGGAGGAATTTACTGAAGGAACCGGCAATCCAGCTTCCTTCGGGTCGCGAAATGCAAGAACATCCTTAGGTTCGTAATTTAAATTCCGACCGTGTTTGTAGCGAAGATTCGTGGTCGTTTGCTTGTCGCCAATCACTTTTGCCGGCGTTTTCACCCGGACGCTTCCGTGGTCGGTGGCAAGAATAAGATTGACTTTCTTGTCAGCGATCTTTTTAAGCGCCTGGTGGAGGGGGGAGTGCTCGAACCAACTCCGGGTTACAGAACGATAACTTATTTCATCACCAGCAAGTTCTTTTAATACTTCCATCTCCGTACGCGCATGGCTCAGCATATCAACGAAATTGTACACGATCACATTTATATCATTGTTCAACAGGTTGTGCATATTGTTGACGAGTTCCTGCCCAGCCTGATTATTCAAAATTTTCGTGTATGAATGTTTCAGGTTATCTTTTTTCAGCCGCTTCAACATCCCTTTGAACAACTCTTCTTCGTGCATATTTTTCCCACCTTCTTCCTCGTCATTTTTCCAGAATTGCGGATATTGTTTTTCGATATCCATTGGCATTAAACCAGAAAAAATTGCATTTCGCGCGTATTGGGTTGCTGTTGGTAAAATACTATAAAACGTATCTTCTTCGAGTATTCTAAAGCTTTCTGCAAATATTGGCTGAATTGCTTTCCACTGGTCGAAGCGAAGATTATCAAGCAACACAAAAAATGTGGGGATGCCCTTCTCAACATGCGGCAATACTTTGAACTGAAATAAATTATTGCTCATCACGGGGGCTTCACTCGATTTCGGTGCCACCCACTTTGCATAATTTTTTGAAACGAATTTGAAAAACTCCGTGTTGGCTTCGCTCTTCTGCGATTGCAGAACTTCTCTCATCTCGGGGCTATCACTTTTCTCCATTTCAAGTTCCCAATACACGAGTTTCTTATAAATTTCCATCCACTCGTTATAGTCGGGATTACTGTTCAATGCCATGAACAGGTTTCTAAACTGTTGCTGATATGCTGTGGTGGTACGTTCGGCAACTAATCTTTTATTATCAATAATTTTTTTGAGACTTAATAATACCTGGTTTGGATTGACTGGTTTGATAAGGTAATCGCTGATCTGAGATCCAATCGCATCATCCATTAAATTTTCTGTCTCATTTTTTGTTATGAGAACGATTGGTATAGATCCATTGACCTCTTTGATTTTGGCGATCGTTTCCAGCCCGGTAATTCCCGGCATCGATTCATCGAGTAGCACAACGTCTACCAGGTTCTCTTTGATGAAGTCGACGGCATCAAAGCCGTTAGTCATTGAGTTAACTTCATAACCTTTATTCTGAAGAAATAATATCTGAGATTGAAGGCTTTCGATTTCATCATCGACCCACAATATTTTTGCTAAAGCCATGTATTCTGATTGTTTCTAAGTGATGCGGAACTGCAATCGGTCGCTGCGAGTGTACCGGGCAGTCAAAGTAATAAATCTTTTTTATCTGCTGGCCCTTTGTACATTTGCCCGCTAAGTTTTAACAAAACCGATGCAGCGTATGAGTGATCGCATCCGCAAAATAATCAATGACCCGGTACATGGATTTATTACCATCGAAGACCCATTGGTTTTCGCAGTTATATCGCACCCCTGGTATCAGCGATTAAGGCGAATTCAACAGATGGCCTTCGCTCACCTGGTTTACCCAGGTGCCGTTCATACGCGGCTTCATCACTCCCTCGGGTCTTATCACCTGATGTGCCAGGCTCTCACTGTTCTTCAACGAAAGGGCGTCGAAATCACTCCACACGAAGAGGTTTCCGCAAAAATCGCTATCCTCCTGCATGACGCTGGTCACGGACCGTTTTCTCATGCACTCGAAAATGTGCTGATAAAAGAAGTTCATCATGAAGCGATCTCAAAGCTGATCATGGAGGTATTGAACGATCAAATGAACGGACAGCTGAGAACTGCAATCGAAATCTTCACCGGAAATTATTCAAAACCATTTTTACATCAACTAATATCAGGTCAACTCGACGTTGACCGGCTCGATTACTTAAGCCGTGACAGTTTTTTTACCGGTGTTTCAGAAGGTGTGATTGGTTACGATCGCATTATTCAAATGTTGACAGTTCACCAGGGAGAATTAGTTGTCGAGGAGAAAGCAATTTATTCAACAGAAAAATTTCTCGTTAGCCGCCGTTTAATGTACTGGCAGGTTTATTTGCACAAAACGGTGGTGAGTGCAGAGAAGATGTTGGTAAGGATCATCGAGCGCGCGCAAGACCTGGTTGCCAGTGGTGAAAAATTGAGCTCATCATCGATTGTACTTGATTTCTTTTTGCTGACGAATCGATCAGGATCAATCGAACAACATCTTGATAATTTTTGCCAGCTCGATGATTACGATGTTCTTTCCGCGATTAAAAACTGGATGTATCATCCGGATAAAATTCTGAGTACGCTATGTCGGGGTTTGGTTGAGAGAAATCTATTAAAAACTAAATTACAGGTTGAACCTTTTAGTGAGCAATGGATTACAGAGCAACGGAACAGGATTTGCAATGAGTTAAAAATTTCGGAAGAAGAAAGTCGTTATTTTATTTTTCGTGGTGAAGCTGTTAACACTACTTACGATCCGACGGAGGAGAAAATTAATATTTTGTTTAAGGATGGAACTATTAAGGACATCTCGAAAGTAGACAACGCGCTTATCCAGCAATCACTGGCCAGGCCGGTCAAAAAGGAGTACATTTGTTTCTATCAATAAGCCTGCAAATCAAAGAAGGATTATCATCCACCTTCGGGATATTTGAAAGGCCTAATCGATAAAATTATGCAGTTTTCAGCCGCACAGATCGCTCAACTCATCAACGGAAAAATAGAAGGCAATGCGGAACAATCCGTATCGTCTTTTGGTAAAATTGAAGAGGCCAAAGCAGGCCAGCTTGCTTTTCTTGCAAATCCCAAATACGAAGAACATTTATACTCCACCGAGGCATCCGTTATTATCATAAACGAATCGCAGCAATTAAAACAATCGCTGGATGCTACGTTGATTCGCGTTCCAGACGCTTACTCCGCGTTTGCTACGTTGTTAGCCGTTTATCAAAAAATGGCAACGCAACATCTTACTGGCGTCCAGGAGCCGGTTTACAAATCAAAATCTGCAACTGTTGGCGAAAATGTTTTT
>JACMLR010000070.1 GCA_014379515.1 Chitinophagaceae bacterium | reverse complement strand
TCCCAGGTTGATAGTTGCAGACTTCGCATAACATTGTTAACCTGTAGTCCGGGTGAAGAGTTATATGCCGCATGGGGCCATACTGCTATTCGGGTTACTGATTCAATGGCCGGCACTGATATGGTTTATAATTATGGGACGTTTGATGATACCGATCCCTTGTTCCTTGCAAACTTCACTAAGGGATTGATGCGCTATTCGCTATCATCATATCCATTTGAAGAATTCGTACGTGAATACACGTTTTATAAACGCGGGATCATTGAGCAGGATCTTGACCTTGAGTGTGCAGATAAAAATCGCATTTATGCGGCGCTAAAACAAAATGACCGTGACGAGAACCGCTTTTACAATTATTATTTTCATACTGACAATTGTACCAGCCGCGCCCGCGACGTGCTCATTAACAACAGCAATGGTCCAATCGTTTTTAAAAAAATCATTCCAACGCCTCCCCCAACCTATCGTAATCTCATCCATCAATACCTGCGCGACCAACAGCCCTGGAGCCAGTTTGGAATTGATATCTTATTAGGCGCGAACCTCGATAAACGAGTTTCAAATAACCAGGCCATGTTTTTGCCAGATTACTTGCTAAAGGCGCTGGACAGTGCAACAAACCAGCAACACCCGATGGTGAGTAATAAACGAACAGTACTCGCAACGCCATTAGTTGAGCAAACGGGTTTCCTGAAACCCTGGATGTTGTTCCTGATCATCGCGATGATCATTGCTGTACTAACAATCAACAAGTCCGGAACATCATTACGAATACTTTCGGTATTTGATCGACTGTTCTTTTTATTTCTTGGTTTGGTTGGATGTTTGCTCGCGACGTCGTGGATCATCCGCATTGATGATGTTTGTCGGAACAATCTCAATATTTTGTGGGCATTACCAACACATTTGGTAATTGCTTTCATGATGTATCGGAAAAAGGAATGGGTTAAACGATACTTTCGGTTCACCTTTATTTTAAGCGCGCTGCTTGCAGTGATGTGGTTTTTTATACCCCAGGAATTGAATCCCGCTGTAGCCCCAATACTTGCTATCCTGATGCTTCGAACCTGGAAACTGAGTAAATAGCATGTCGTATCTTTCAAAGAATGCGCTTAACCTTATCACACAATTTTTATGAAAAAAACAATCAGCTACGCGAACGGCGAACTATCCTACGAGGTCCATGGCGATGGGCCTGCAGTATTTTTGATTCATGGCTTTGGCGAAGACAGCCAAATTTGGGATGACGTTTATCCTGCATTAACCCCTTCTTCAAAAATTTTTATACCGGATCTTCCGGGCAGTGGCTTATCAACGGCGGTAAAAGATATGAGTATGGAAGGTCTCGCCGACGCTATGCGATCTATATTGGAAGCAGAAAAAATTGCTACGGCAGTCCTGATCGGACATAGCATGGGCGGATACATTACTCTTGCGTTTGCTGAAAAATATCCTGAGATGTTGACGGCGTTCGGGCTGTTTCATTCTTCGGCATTTGCTGATTCGGAGGAAAAGAAAACTGCGAGAAACAAAAGCATCGAATTTATAAAAGAGAATGGGGCTGCGAAGTTTATTGAGCAATCTACGCCAAAGCTTTTTTCAGATGACTTCAAGAAAAATAACCCGGAAAAGGTTGCTGAATTGATCGCCTTATACACCAACTTTTCGCCAGATTCGCTCGTAAGCTATTATGAGGCGATGATGAAGCGGCCAGACAGGACAGAAATATTAAAAACTTTTAAAGGACCCATCCTATTTATAATGGGACAACACGATAGCGCTATTCCATTGAAAGACAGTCTACAGCAGTGTCATTTGCCAAAGTTTTCATTTACACATTTGCTGGATCAATCGGGGCATATGGGTATGATAGAGGAAACAGACCTTTCAAATCAATTTATTCAAAAGTTTTTAAAGGAAGCTGCAATTGTCGGGCAACCATAGCGTTATAGCATCAGGCTAATGAAAAAATTTCTCGCAATATCTCTTTTATTGGTAGGCTTTTTCTCCAACCTTCAGGCAGAACATATCAAGGGTGGAGAGATGTCGTATCGATATTTGGGGCCGGGCCCAACGGTAGGCACGTCAATATACCAGATATCATTGAAACTTTATATTGACTGCGCTGCGAGCCAACCCGGGCAACTTGATAGCGATATTCCGCTTACGTTTTTCGACAAATCAAATAACGCGCAATCCGGAGCATCCCTGGTAGCTCCGATGGTCCAGGAGTATTTTATTCAGTTCGATCCAAATTCGAACCCGTGTATCGGCAATCCTCCGACGGATGTTTGCTATCGGGTAAGAATTTTTTCCAGAGAAGTGACACTACAAAATACAGTACAGGGATATGTAGTCGCTTATCAACGCTGTTGCCGGATCGACAACATCATCAATTTAGTGTCACCAAGTAATAGTTTCGGCGCAACTTATACCTGCGAAATTCCGGGAACGGGGGTTTATCCTGACGCGTTTGCAAATACAAGCCCTGTGTTTGTTGCAAACGAAGTTGCAGCGATCTGCGCAAACAGCGCGTTTACATTTAGCTTCGCAGCATTACAACCTGATGCGGACGATTCCATTGCTTATGCCTTATGTGGTGCATACCGCGGTGCTACGCAAACTGCACCTGCACCCGATGATGCGGCACGCCCGCCTTACAATCAACTGGGCTATCAAGCTCCATACAGTGGTTCATTTCCGTTAGGAGGTTCGGCAAATATCGATCCGCTGACCGGTTTAATCAGCGGCGTTGCACCCGGTACGATCGGGCAATATGTAATTACTGCATGTGCCTTTGAATATCGAAAAGGAGTTCTGATCAATATTCATCGCAAGGATATTCACGTGGCAGTGTCCGATTGTATTCCATTGAAAGCATTTTTGAAACCTGACTACGCATACTGTGATGATTTACTAGTCGCCTTCCGGAATGAATCTATCAATCCACCAGGATCAGTTTATATCTGGTCATTTGGCGACAATACGAAGTCTGATACTACCAATGACCCCCAGGGTCGATTGAGTCATCAATATGCCGATACCGGATTGTACACTGTAAAATTGAAAGTTGTTCTGGCCGGTCAATGCATTGATTCAACCACAACTAAAGCGCGTGTTTACCCAGGTTTTTATCCGGGCTTTATCAGCCAGGGAACTTGTGTTTTATTACCGCTTCAATTTTCCGATACAACAAAGTCAAGATATGGGTCGCCGAGTAAATGGCGATGGAATTTTGGAGATCAATCGACCCTTGCTGACACGTCAAATTCAAGCACGCCTTCCTGGAAATATTCAGATGTTGGATTAAAAACTGTTGAATTGATTGTGGAAAGTTCCAAAGGTTGCGTGGATACGGTTATTTCGGTTATAGAGGTCCGTGATAAACCTCCGATAAATTTACCATTCAAGGATACGTTGATTTGCAGTATCGATACGTTACAGCTTCGCGCAATTGGTAACGGAGCATTTTCATGGGCACCGAACTACAATATTTTGAATGCAACGAGTGCAACTCCGCTCGTGTTTCCAAAACAGACAACACAATATCGGGTAACATTAAATGAAAACGGCTGCGTGAATATCGATTCTATCCGTGTGCGGGTAGTAGATTTTGTGAGTCTTTTTGCCGGTGCGGATACAACGATTTGTACCAATGATACGATCCGATTGAGTCCGCAAAGTGATGGCTTGCATTACACATGGTCGCCCAATACCCGCATTACGGATCCGGATATTAAAAGTCCTTTCGTAAGTCCGCTCACCACTACAACTTATCGCGTTCACGCCACTATCGGGAAATGTTTCAGGGACGATGATATTACGATCAGAACGGTACCGTATCCAGCATCGGATGCTGGTCCTGACACAACAATTTGTTTTGAAGACACTGCGTATCTGCATGCTACAATTATCGGATCATCATTTACCTGGTCGCCCGTTGCAACCCTAGGCAATGAAACAACTCTAAATCCATTTGCTTTTCCGCGCCGCTCTGCTATTTATACCCTTAGCGTATTTGATGATCTGGGTTGTCCAAAACCGGGTATCTCAACAGTTAGCATTACTGTTCGAAATAAAGTACTGGCATTTGCTGGAAATGACACGTCGGTCGTTGTCGGGCAGCCGTTGCGAATATCGGGCTCGGGCGCAGAATTTTTTGAATGGACGCCACCGAACTTTTTAAGTAACGCTTCTGCGCAAAATCCGATTGCGACTTTAAGCGAGAACATAACCTACACGATGAGAGCGTTCACCGCAGAAGGCTGTTTTGCACTTGATACGATCAACATAAAAGTATTTAAAACTTCTCCGGAAATTTTTATGCCGAATGCTTTTCGTCCGGGAGGAAGAAATGGAGTTTTACGTCCAATCCCGGTGGGCATTTCCAAACTGGACTATTTCCGTGTTTTCAATCGATGGGGTCAACTGGTATTTCAAACAGCAACACCCGGTGTGGGTTGGGATGGCACACTCGGTGGCAAAGTGCAGCCTTCCGGAACCTACGCATGGATGGTACAGGGAACAGATTTTACGGGTAAAGTAGTGACGAAGAGTGGAACGGCGATATTGATTCGTTAATGCTCGTTTTTGATGAGCATGTGCGAATGGCGAATTCCGAATGTGCGAATTCAACAGGTGCGTCAGTTTTATTAAAGGCAGCCAGTACGTTTTCCACCAATTCAGATTTTAATTGGAATGTATTCACCGAACTTTCTTAAGGATATTAGCTACACCAACATCCATTTCAACTGACTTCTATGAGTTGAACTGATCTGGATTGTCCAACTTTCAAGTTCTTGCCGACCAAAATGAATTCGCACATTCGCAATTCGCACATACTTCTAATTAAAGAAAAATCATTCAAATTATTCACAACCCTTCCTCTTTTTTGTTCGTATCTTAATACACTGCTTTATGAAAAGGGCCTGTATTATATGCGCACTCGTGCTTGTAGCATACCAATTATGCTATGCACGGCATATTAAAGGAGGAGAGATCAGTTACTCTTACGTGGGCCCTGGCTCGACAGCAAACACCCAAGTTTACAGTATTACACTTCGCTTATTTCTTGAATGCAACGCAAGCGGTCAGCAACTTGATCCAGATGCCAACATCGGCATCTTCCGAACAAGCAATGAATTACCAGTTCCAGGTTCGCCATTCATCTGCCCGCTTGTCCGAGATGAGTTCATCAATCTTACCACACCAAATCCATGCATATCAAGTCCATCCCCGGTATGCTATCGACTTCGAGTCTATACTTCAATCATTGAGTTACCAATCGACCAGGAAGGTTATACACTCGTCTTTCAACGCTGTTGCAGGATCAATGGCCTTATAAATCTTTCACCGAGTGGCAATATTGGTTCGTCTTATACCTGCCGGATGGGTGGCACAGATGTGTTACAGTCTGAAACAAACTCGAGCCCTGCGTTCGCTATAAAAGATACAGTCCTGATTTGTCAAAATCGCCCTTTCGCACTCGACTTCAGCGCAGAGGATGCCGATGGTGACATTCTCACTTATGAATTTTGCGATGCATACACTGCTCAACAGGGTACGGGTGGTGGTGGCGTTATCAATCCATCCCCTCCCGGCCAACTGCGTTTCGTTACTTATGGTGGCGGCTTCTCTGGGCAGTCACCGCTTGGTAGCGGGGTTACTATCAACAATTCAACTGGTCTCATTTCTGGCATTGCTCCTGGGGGCGGAGATTATGTTATCAGCGTGTGCGTTCGCGAATGGCGAAATGGTAAAATTATTAGCGAACACCGAAAAGATTTTAATATACAGGTTGATCAGCGTTGCGATTTGGCCGCTGCAGAATTGAAACCAACTTATACAAATTGTGATGATTTTGTTGTTGGTTTTCAGAATGAATCGCCACCAAGTGCATTAATTCATACCTATTCGTGGGATTTTGGCGATAATAATTTTGATTTCGACACGTCCAACGCTGCTAATCCAGTTTACCGATACACAGATACCGGAGTCTATAAACTTAAATTGATTATTAATAAAGGTGAGCAATGTTCTGACTCCGCAGAATCTGAAGTACGCATCTTTCCTGGATTTTTTACCGGATTCATCATTGCAGGTTCATGCATTCAACTGCCTTATACATTTACCGATACATCAAAAACACGTTACGGCACGGTTAATAGCTGGACATGGAACTTTGGCGATGAAACTACCCAAGCCGATTCTGGAAGAAACAAATCAAACAGCTGGGAATATACAACTGCTGGCCAAAAGCCAATTGCGTTAATTGTTGGGAGTAGTAAAGGATGCGTAGATACAGTATTCAAAATGTTAGATGTAAAAGAAAAACCGCTGGTAAATCTCGCTTTCCGTGACACGTTGATTTGCTCCATCGACACGTTGCAGTTAATGATTAACGGACCAGGTAATTATTTATGGATACCAAATTATAACATCGTCAATCCGACAGTTTCGTCGCCATTGGTTTTTCCAAAGCAAACTACCGTGTATGTTGTAAACATGAACGACAATGGTTGTGTGAATTCCGATTCGGTTAGGGTCAGGGTTGTCGATTTTGTTTCGCTGAACGCCGGCACTGATACTACAATATGCCTGACCGATAGTGTTCGTCTAAACCCGATAACGGATGGCTTGCGATTCCAATGGTCTCCTACTACTACAATCAATAACAGTACAGTCAAAAGGCCCATTGTTTTCCCACTTGCAACCACGTCCTACCGGCTGACCGCAAACATTGGCAAGTGCAGCACCACTGATGAAGTAATTGTGAAAACGGTCCCATATCCGTTTTCAAACGCAGGTAATGATACGGTCGCTTGCTTTGAAGATACCGTTACCCTTAATGCATCAATAACCGGAAGCCGCTTTCAATGGCTACCCGCAACTACACTTGGCAATGCTGGTTCTTTAAATACAATTGCATTTCCGAAACGCTCAACTGTATATTCTTTATATGTGTATGATACGCTGGGTTGTCCAAAGCCTGGCATTTCCGATGTTCTTGTAACGGTGCGCTCTCAGATTTTTGCCTCTGCAGGAAACGATACATCAATTGTTCTTGGTCAGCCGCTGCAATTACGCGCAACTGGTGCGGAGTTATTCGAATGGAAACCTTCAACCTATTTATCAAACCAATTCTCGCAACGACCTATCGCAAATTTGCCGATAAATATGGAATACCAGGTGAAAGCGTTTACGGGTGAAGGATGCTTTGCACTGGATACGATTAATATCAAAGTCTTTAAGACTGCGCCGGATATCTTTGTCCCGAATGCATTTCGCCCCGGCGGTAGAAACGCACAACTTCGCCCTGTACCTGTTGGCATTTCTACGCTTGAATATTTTAGAGTTTTCAATCGATGGGGACAATTGGTTTATCAAACTTCAGCAACTGGAAAAGGTTGGGACGGTACGATTGGCGGGAAGCAGCAACCTACAGGCACGTATGTGTGGCAGGTACGCGGAAAAGACTACACTGGAAAAATTATCAGTCGCACAGGAACCGCAGTACTCATTCGCTGATCGAGAAATTTCATTCTTCCATTTGTACTAGATTGCAATCAAAAAATATGTCTCCAATCGTTTTTATAACGGGCGCAACTTCGGGTTTTGGAAAAGCAATGGCGTGCAAGTTTGCGGCTGAAGGATTTGATGTGATTATTACCGGAAGACGAAACGAGAGACTGGAAGAATTACAAGAGGAACTTTGTAAGAAATTTAATACAGCAGTATTACCACTTTCATTCGACGTTCAGGATAAACAATCTGTTTTCCAAAGTATCGAAACTTTACCGGAGAAATGGCGTAACGTTCGCATACTAATTAATAACGCGGGGCTGGCGGCCGGTCGTGATTTTTTTGATGAGGCAAGTCTCGACGATTGGGATACCATGATAGATACGAACGTCAAAGGACTTCTGTATGTAACCAAGGCGCTTCTTCCTTTATTAATTGAGCAGTTCAAAGCGACGGGCACCCCCTCTCAAATTATAAATATTGGATCGACAGCGGGCAAAGAGGTTTACGAAAAGGGAAATGTATACTGCGCATCAAAGTATGCGGTGAACGCGTTATCACAAGCGATGCGAATCGACCTACTCCGGCATCAAATCAAAGTCACCGCGATCCACCCGGGCGCGGCGGAAACCGAATTTTCCATCGTCCGTTTCAAAGGAGATGCGACCCAGGCGGACAAAGTATATGAAGGCTATCAAGCGCTGAAAGCCACAGATGTTGCGGACGTGGCATGGTATTGTTGTACGTTACCGTTGCATGTATGTATTAACGACCTGGTATTGACATCGACAGCCCAGGCCAATTCTTACTACCTGCATAAAACGACCTAACCCGCTAGGGAACAATACTTATAACGCAATATTAAATGTTGAATCCGAGACTTGCATTTCAGCGGCATTTGCTTAATTTAGTGGAGTTCGAAATCCGTAGAATCCCATCAAAACCCGAGTGAATATGAAGGTCCTGTGCAAACTCTATCTTCTTGGCCTTTCGCTAATTCTTTCCAACAACTTATTGGCCCAAAATGATATTATTCGTCAACAAAGCTGTGACGGAAATCCGTATCAGCAAACTGTTGATAGTTTGAAACGCGCGTATACGGCACTTGGATTTAATGTGATGCGCGAAGCATCAATGACAATGGAAAGTGAGTATGAAATGCCAATTGTTTTGCCAATGACCGAGGGCACTTTGTATCAATTCATTTTTATTGGAGACCCTAGCTCACGTCTATATGAAGTGCGCATGTTCGACTGGAGCGAAAAGCAGGTTGTTTACAAACGCAACCAATGGGGTGAAGTCGACGGTAATGTAATCAGCTATTCCTACATCCCAAAGATCACCGAATACCACATGATCAAACCTGTCCAGGTTAATAAGAATAAAAAGAAACTCTGCGGTTATGTAATGTTGTTGAAGAAAACGCAATCATAGTAGAGCGGGCAAAACCGACTGGGCAACCAACATCTTCACTGATATTATTTAAGTAACATTCATCCGAACTATTGAGCGTCATCCATAATTCGGTCCCTCTCCCACCATTAATACGCACTAAAAACGATTAATCGCTCGCTCAGAGGAATTCGCAATTCGCACATTCGCACATTTGGAATGCTCGATATGCTTTATTGCGCCAACGACACCCTCACCTGAACTCCCGCTCTTGTATTTGTAATTGGTGGTGCCGTAGAAATTTTTGGCTCTACTCGTCTTTGTTCAAAGTAAAATTTCAGACTTACACGATTGCTGATTACGTAGTCAATTGAAGGATTGATAAATACAACTTTCTGTCCTGCGGTTGGCAATGACGTAGTTTGATCGAGCCTGCTGTTTGCTGTAGCATCATCGCGAACGCTGAAGTCGAGTCGGAACGCAGCATCATTATCAAGTGGTTTACCTTTCCATTTTAAGAATGAAAAGATCCCACGTTTCCTCCAGCCCCCACCGAAAACAAACTCGGTGCTACGGTTTTCGCTTAATTGGAAATCGATGAGACTCAAACTCAGTGTTCTTGATTTCTTGAATTCGAATCTCGCCGTAACCTGGTTGGTGAATGTCATATCCACATCGATAAATGGCTCGAATCGTTCACTGATCGTCATGTTTGGTACAAGAAAGAAAGGAACATAGTTTCCAGTGAGTGTATCGATGAATGATGGATAACCAATTCTTAATGGATCTTCGAAGAGTAGTGAAGAGTTATAACTGTTCATACTCAATGTGCTATTGTAGGCGTGCGACAGTGTAAAGGATGTAAAGATTTTTTCTAACGCTTTGATCCTTGTGAGGCCGTTATACGTGATCCGCCAGTTGGGCCTGGGCAAGTATCCCTTGAACGGATTACTTCGCGTCCGCGGATTTGATTGCTCTACCAGCGGCACGGTATTCGGATCTCTACCGGTATAAGCTGCAATAAAAGCTGGCAGAATTACATCTTGCGCGTATTTCGTGTATCCCTTATAGTAACCATCTCCGGTAGGGATCGGATTGCCATTTGCATCCTGGGAATATCGGTTCAATCTCGCCAGACGCTGGGCTATTACCAATCGGTTGCTTTCGAACGTGCGGAACGTATTAGAAACTTCATTCAGCGGGATTTTTTCAAACAACGTTTTATAAGAGATCCAGGTAACACTGAAACTTCCTCCCGCATACGGGCTCAAGCGATTGAAATTTCCTGAAAACCCAACGGTGTCTTTATAAAGTTCCGAATACGTTTTACCAAATGATTTTTCAAGATTGATATCGATATTGAAATCGCGAATCGGTATCAATTGCGCTGTTACTGAAAGCTTCTGACTATAATCCTGCCTGTTGAGGAAGTTGAAATTGGGGTCCGCAGTAATCAATCCCCGATCGGCAAGCCTGTTGATATAACTGGTATCTGGCTGTTGCCCAAATACAAACCCGAGGCCCGGCGCATTTGACTTAAAATTCATACCCAGGTTGCGCGTACTATCAGTGTA
This sequence comes from Chitinophagaceae bacterium, assembly GCA_014379515.1. Lineage (GTDB taxonomy): Bacteria > Bacteroidota > Bacteroidia > Chitinophagales > Chitinophagaceae > Endoryza. The sequence continues at coordinate 4,422 of JACMLR010000070.1, read as the reverse complement.
GCCATAAATAGTTGTCGAAGCATTTTCTGCATACGTAACATTGATCCGTTTCATTGCAGTCAAAAAGCGACCGGCAAATTTAACTGCGGGACTTAGGACGAGTGGCTGCGTACGATCACGGCGTTTCTTTTTTGAAGCCGTATCACTTCTGCTTGTGCTGTCCGGTGTTGCTGCCGGCGGTGGCGGTGAATCATCTTCCAGCGCACGCAAGAACCTGGATTTACTATAAAGTCTTGTAAAGTCGAGTTCCGATGTTAGGTTTTTCTGTTGAGTGTTTGCCATCGAATTCCCAAGGTTTCGCGCAATCAACGAAGCAGCAAGCCAGTTGAATGTAGAGTTATAGCTAACACGGACGCTTGTCCAATCCAAAATCGGAATCTTGTTTATTGGCAAAGTATAGGAAATGCCTGCTGTCTGGTCGAATGCGATTGTGCGTCCTCCTTTCCAGAGATTGTCCCAAACTCGTTTACGCTCTATCTTATCAAGACGACCAGTGTCTTCATCGATCCAGGCTTTGTTGATTGCAGAATAATCAATATTGATGGACTTGGTAAGATCCCAACGTAAGTTATATACCCGATCAAAAGTGAACCACTTATCGTACGTTTCCGGCAAGCCACCCTTCGGACCACCGACGTTTCTTGGTCTGAACGATCCAAACTGTCGCTGCACATCAGCCCTGAATCCAAGCAATGATGGAACAGGGTTAATATTGAAATCTTTTATTATCGCAAACCACGGTGATTTCGATCTCAGGATATTCTTGAACGGCTCCCAGGACTTTGGTGATGCAGTATAATTATAACCAACGCCACCACGGTGCCGTGTCAGTTCATTACTCTCGATTAGAGGATTGTGTTGTTCTTCTTTATAATAAGAATAACTCACATCAATATTTTCAATACTCCACAATTGTTGTTTTTTGCCGCTGGTATTGAGTTTCTTGACATTGGTAAAATTCAGGGTCTTGATCGTCTTGACGTCAACAGCATCTTCCTTAATCGAGTCGCGTAGATTGCTTGCAGCACCACTTAATTTATCTTTTAGTTTGATGTCGAGATCGTAAGGGTCATATTCAGGAGACGATACAGAACGTTGCAAACTTGCATATACCGGGATTGACATTCCTGCTCTTCTTGGCAATAGTTTTCCAAGTTCGAGGTTAGCGGCTACATCAAATTGGGTGTAATTATCGCGAGAGCGTTCGTTTACACGTTGCTCCAACGAACCAAAGCCGGTGCTATGCGCACTTCCCGAAATATATAATGTACCAAGGTCAGCCAGTTTGAAATCAACTCTTGCGGTTGCTGCCCAACCTGGCTTTTCATCGAGGCCACCCAATCGTAATTCGTTCACCCAAACTTCTGTACAAATATCTTCACGCTTCCTGTTTTCAACCCCGAGGAAAACAACCCTGACTTCACCGAGATTCGGATTACCGAGAATTGAGAATTCCTTTCCTGCGGCATCTACTTCTCTATAATAATCAAGCACATTTCCATTTGTATTACGCGATACTTTTAATTGGGTCAAACGCTCAAGCACGATATCGAGTTCGTTAGCGAGCGGCCAAATCGCTCCGGGGTCAGTCGTACCCCACGGCGTAACATTCAACGGGATTCTTACCTCATAAAAGTTATTGATAAGATCATTACCGATACGCATAACCGCATACATCTCACCGTCTTTAATATCTGTCGATGATTGAACAGATTCGGCATGCCAGTACATCTGAAGATTTGTGTATTGGCGAAGATCAAGATTCACCGTTTTGAACACACCACGCGATTCACGCTGACGCAAATTGCAAATTTGCATGCTAAGTGATTGCTCGTTCAACAAAACGTTCACATTGTTATTACTCAATTGTTGTTGACGAACAACTCCCGGCGGTGTTTTATATACTACCGGATTACGGCTACTGTTCTCTTCGATGTTTACAGCAAGCTGATTGAACGTTGTTGTGGTATTGGCAGGAATCAATTGGTAAGTTCCAATCGTGTCCAGCTCGTAGTTGAACCTTCTCCATGTGTTTCTTACTAATTCGAGTTTTGCAAATCGGAGAATTACCGAATCTTCGAATCCACTCAGGAACATCCGCATAAAACGGATCGATTTGAAATCCGGGATATTGCCAATTTTCGATTCGTAAGCAGCAATTGGCACACGGAATAAATACCATCTTTCAGGACTACCACCACTTGGAGTAAATTCCCGCTTGTCAGTAATAAAATTATTACCAACCTGCATCAATGGATCGGTACCATTACGCATCTCGATTCTGTATTGAAAATATTCCTCGAGTTCGTTGAGTGTATTATCACGGTTGAATTCTTCCTGATCTGGATATAAGGTAAATGCGTTTACAAATTGATCGCCTGAGCCTGCAACCGGAGAGTTACCTTGCGGATTATTAATGTCTTTATAACGTTCAAGTATACCTGCCCGGTTTGTGAAGCTGGCATCCCGGTAATTTTTGAAATCATCTGAAGCCGGATCGGCTAATGCTTTTTGATAAGCTGGTGAGTTCACACCGAAATTTGTAGCCAGCATGTCAAGATATTCCTGGAATTTGCGGCGTTCCGCCTCATTTACAAGTCCATCAAAACCTGCATCCTGCAATGGCCGGTCGGCAGGATCATTACTAAAAGCTTGTGTTACCTGGATTGGATTTGCAGGTACTTTACCCCAACGACCAGAAGAATCTTCTGTCGCCCTTGTGTTTGCACCGCTGATACCATTTTCGAAAAATCGCTTCCCATCGCGCAGCACATCTTCAGAAATATTGCCAAGGTTGAAATAAAGCTGTCCACCATTTGGCGACTGTGCTCTCAGGAATGGATCCTGCACCCAGAATTCCAGGAACTCAACGTTTCCTGTTTCGAAATCCACCTGGTCAATTCCGCGCATGATACCACCCCAGCGAGTCTGCGGATTCAATAATTTTCCTGATGGGTCTACACTGCCTGGCCGTGCATCAAAGTTGTATGGTCCTCGATCTGTCGGATAATAAGCAAGGTCGAATGTGACTAACTGTGCCTGTCCAAAATCCGGTGTGCGATTTGGATAGATCTGGGTGACGTTAACCGGCCGAACCCTCGGATCATTCAATAAATCATCATCGATCGGGTTGTTAGGATTACGTCGGTCTTGTAATACCGGTTCAATATTATACCAGGCAATTTTTGCGCGATTGAATCCATATTCGAGTGTATCGCGCATTGAAGCTTCTGGAAATAATCCGTTCCCCTGTGGTGTACTGGAAATGCCCCAGCCCACAAGAGGAAAACGCAAGTCAATTGAATTGCGACTGCCTTCAAAATCATCAATGAAAATAAGGCCGCTGCTTCCCTTACCTATTTGTGGTGGGTGACCAGGCTTCAACATTGCTGCCTCGCCATAAGCGGTGATCGTACTCATTTCGTTTGTACTGTAAAACGGAAGTTTATCGAGCATCCTCGTCAATCGTTGCGACTCGCTGCGATAATTGAAGTCAACACCATACATTGTATTTCGGATCGGATCTTCGTTATAGCTTGTTTTAGTAAAGAAAGGCCGTTCGCCTAAACGTACCATTGTGGCACCAAGCCCAAGCGACTTCTTCGCGGTATTAAGAGCGTTATAGTCTAAACGCAATCCCATAAAATTTCGCTGCTGAATTCCGAAGCCTGCATTGTTTTCAAACTGTATATTCACGGGCACACCGGATGTAAGGATTGCCTGGTTCAGGATTCGAACCGTGCCCAAATTGTAATCAATTGAATAATCGATATTCTCCCGAAGAATCTGACCGCCTGCCTGAACAGTTACCGATCCTGGCGGAACATTGAACGCGCCCAGGGACATTTCCGAGCTGGACTGCCCTTTCGCATAACCACTAATGATATACCGATCGAGGTTTGCAAATGTTTTTGCAATCTCTTTGATGGTATCGTAAAGAGGATAATAAACGTATTTCTGTCGAACATCGGGAGTACTATTGATAAAAGCAATTGAGTCGAGATCCCGACCAAATGGTTCTAGAAACGGAAAAATAATTCGCCCCTGCGAAGAAACAACGGTGTAGCCTTCAAGATAATCGAATACCCCATCGGGTAATGGATCGAGCCGGGTGTTCAGTCGATCGAGATTGAGCAACGTAATTAATGGAATACCCGTTCTGTCCCCCTCCGGCAAATATCTTTTCTGTCCAAGACTTGGTTGTTCATACAGTACGTTAAGTTTAAAATCACCGGGTTGAACACTGGTGACTGGACTACCATCTTTTGTTTTCAATCCATACACGTTCTTCATCATCAAATCCCAAATCGGAAGATTGGTACGTTGGGATGTTGCTTTCAATAATTTTAGAAAAAGAACTTTTTGCTGGCCACTTACGATTGCTGCCGCCGAAGTGTCGGGAACAACATCCTGTGAAAATTC
>JACMLR010000010.1 GCA_014379515.1 Chitinophagaceae bacterium | reverse complement strand
TCATCGCAATGTCGAGGAGTTGAAAGATCGATACATTAACATCATGTATGAAGAATCTTTTCAAAAAGAATATCGGGGTTTATTGAAAGATTATGTCGGTCGGCCAACACCGTTATACAAAGCACAGCGACTTAGTGATAAATACAATACCAACATCTTTTTAAAGCGCGAGGATCTTTGCCATACAGGGGCACATAAAGTAAACAACACCGTCGGGCAGATTTTACTTGCTTTAAAACTAGGCAAGAAAAGGATCATCGCAGAAACCGGCGCCGGTCAGCATGGCGTAGCAACGGCCACCGTTTGCGCACTGAAAGGAATCGAGTGCATTGTTTATATGGGTGAAAAAGATATTCAGCGACAGGCACCAAACGTTGCGCGTATGCGAATGCTGGGTGCAACTGTTATTCCAGTTACCAGTGGCAGCAAGACATTAAAAGATGCTACCAACGAAGCAATTCGCGACTGGATCAATAATCCTTCTGACACACATTATATTATAGGAAGTGTTGTGGGGCCACACCCTTACCCGGATATGGTTGCACGTTTTCAAAGTATCATCAGTGAGGAGATGCGCTGGCAGTTGAAAGAAATCACTGGTTCTGAATTACCAACGCACGTTCTTGCATGTGTTGGTGGTGGCAGCAATGCTGCAGGTGCTTTCTATCATTTCCTTGAAGAAGCGGCTGTAAACCTCATTGCCGTTGAAGCCGCTGGCGAAGGAATTGCCAGTGGAAAGTCCGCGGCAACAACGCAACTCGGTACGCCTGGCATTTTGCATGGAAGTAAAAGCCTTGTTATGCAAACAGCGGATGGTCAGGTTGTGGAGCCGCATAGTATTTCGGCAGGTCTCGACTATCCGGGAATTGGACCACTTCATGCGCATTTATACGAAAGCGGTCGCGCCACTTTTCTTAGCGCTACCGACGCAGACGCATTAGAAGCTGCATTTGAATTGGCGCGTCTGGAAGGAATTATCCCGGCACTTGAAACTGCACACGCGTTATCGGCGCTCAAACAACAAAAGTGGAATTCGAAGGATGTTGTTATAATTTGTTTGAGTGGGCGGGGAGACAAAGACCTGCAAGCATATATGAACGTGATGGGAATGTAGTAGCCGTTTTTGTTGATTCATTTTTTGCATAGCCGGAATCACTTTGCATAAAATAATTTTATGAGCCATTCAATTGAGATTGTCGATTTTAAGGATGAATATGCAACGGCATTTCATGACCTCAATAAGAAATGGCTCATTAAGTATTTTGAGATCGAGCCGATTGATGAAAAAATGCTTACCAATCCCGTAAAGTATTATATCGAACCAGGTGGTCATATTTATTTTGCCAAAATGGATAATGATATTGTTGGCACTTTCGCATTGCTTCGGGTTGAAGATGGAGTTTACGAATTGTCTAAAATGGCAGTTGCAGAAGAACATCAGGGCAAAAAAATCGGAAATAAAATGCTTGAATTCTGCCTGAAAAAAGCGAGTGATTCAAATTGGAAAGAAGTGATTTTGTATTCAAACCGGATTTTGGAACCAGCTTTGCATTTATATCGCAAATATGGCTTTGAAGAAGTGCCGATGGAAAGATCGGATTACAAAAGAAGCAACATCAAAATGTCGAAACGTTTTTCTTAATGGATTTATGATTATTGAATCAAGCTGATACTTTATGGATAGAATACATGATATGTTCGAGGCGAAAAAACAGCGGGTGTTAAATGTATACTGCACCGCAGGATATCCGCAGGTCGAAAATACGCTCGACGTAATGGTTGCATTGCAAGAAGCGGGTGTGGATATGATTGAGATCGGTATGCCCTATAGTGATCCGCTTGCCGATGGTCCCGTAATTCAGCAAAGTGGAAGCGTGGCTTTGTCTAATGGAATGACGATTGAAAAGTTATTCTCGCAGTTGCATGACTTCCGAAAAAAAGTTCAAATCCCGGTTGTGCTCATGGGATACATGAACCCGATTCTTCAATATGGATTTGAAAAATTTTGTCAGCATGCGGCAGCATTGCCAATTGACGGATTGATATTGCCTGATTTACCCGAACATGAATTTGAAACGCTATATGGACCTATTATGCAACGTTTCGGGATTGATTTCATTTTTCTTGTCACTCCCGAAACTTCGGAAGAACGCGTCCGAAAACTTGATTCGCTTAGTACCGGATTTCTTTATGCAGTGTCTTCTTCCTCAACAACCGGAAAGGACAAGGATATGCAGGACGTGACAGATTACCTCAAGCGACTTCAAACTTATCAACTGAAAAACCCGGTTCTCGTTGGTTTTGGAATAAAAGACAAACCAACCTTTGATGCAGCCTGTCAATATGCGAATGGCGCGATCATCGGTTCAGCCTATATTCAAACCCTTAAAAACGGTGGTGATATAAAAGTGCTGACACAACAATTTATTTCATCCGTCATCAAATAAAAAGTGATTTCTTATTAATTGTTATGAATGTAGTGATCATTAAATACAATGCGGGGAATATTCAATCGGTACTGTATGCTCTTGAGCGAATTGGCGCTACGGCAACCGTTACTGATGATCATGATACAATCCGGTCGGCCGATAAAGTAATATTTCCGGGTGTTGGAGAGGCGAGCAGTGCGATGCGATATTTGCGCGCCCATGGTCTTGATAACGTCTTGAAAGAATTGCGTCAACCGGTGCTTGGAGTTTGCCTTGGCATGCAACTGATGTGTTCTTACAGCGAGGAAAATGATACAGAATGTCTTGGCATCTTTGAAGAAAAAGTGCTCAGCTTCAAACCAACGAAGATGGCGAACAGCCCAACGATCAAAGTACCTCAAATCGGTTGGAATACGATTCATGATTTGAAATCACCGTTGTTCAGCGGGTTATCAAACGACAGCTATTGTTATTTTGTTCATGGTTATTATGCTAACCTTGGTGCACACACGATTGCAACAACTGACTATGTTCAACCATATAGTTCAGGCTTGCAAAAAGAAAACTTCTATGGCGTTCAGTTTCATCCGGAGAAAAGTGCAACTATAGGGGAACAAATTCTCCGAAATTTTATCGATGTTATTTAATTACAATTATGGATGAGTTATTACGACAGGATCTGAATCAACTTGAATTGATCTTGTCGCGTACACAGCAATTCAGCGTTGAGTACCTGGAGGGTATTAATTCAAGACGAGTTTCCAGCTCAGGTAACGGCACGTCACTTCCAGCCCTTCCCGCTACCGGCTTCGGGGCAATGGAAAGCATGAACGTTTTTGAAAAGCAGTTCTATCCAAATATCCTTGCGTCATCTGGTCCGAGGTATTGGGGTTTTGTAACGGGAGGTACTACTCCTGCAGCAATCGCAGGGGATTGGCTCAGTACGGTCTTCGATCAAAATACCCAAAGCGCAAATGGAAATGGCGATAGTTCGGCCTTACTGGAAATGCACACCGCTGAAATGTTGCTGGATTTATTTAGCCTCCCCCAGGAATTTATAGGTGCATTTGTAAGCGGTGCAACAATGTCAAACTTTACAGGACTAGCGGTCGCAAGACAATGGGTTGGCCAGCAAAAGGGAATAGATATTGCCCGCGACGGAATGAAATCATCTGTGAATGTGATTGCAGCCGTGCCACATTCATCAGCAATAAAAGCACTCGCGATGCTCGGTGTCGGCAGCAATAATATTATCCTGGTTCCAACGATAGTCGACCGCGAAGCAATCGATCTTGCAAAGCTCGAAGCATGTATGGAAACAATGGCGGGTGAACCTTTTATTTTAATCTCATCAGCTGGAACCGTTAACACTGTCGACTTCGATGATCTCAATCAAATTTCATTTCTCAAACAGCGATATAATTTCTGGTGGCATATTGACGCAGCGTTTGGTGGATTCGCGGCATGCTCACCCGCGCATCAGCACTTGCTCGCAGGATGGGAATCTGCCGACAGCATTACTGTTGATTTTCATAAGTGGTTAAATGTACCGTATGATAGCGCCATTATATTTACGCGTAAACAACATGCTGTGCTGCAGGTACAGACCTTTCAAAATTCAAACGCTCCTTACCTCGGCGATCCAATGCAAAACTTTAATTATCTCAACTATGTTCCCGAGAACTCGCGCCGTTTCCGAGCGCTTCCCGCGTGGTTTACATTGATGGCTTATGGTAAAAAGGGATATCAAACAATTGTGGAAAAGAACATTCACCTCGCACGAGTGCTTGGTCAACAATTGGAAGCTTCCGAAAAATTCATTCTTGTTTCGCCGGTAAGATTAAACACGGTTTGTTTTACAACAAAGGAGCCCCACAACCGGTCTTCAATGATCGAAACAATTTTGGGACAACTTCGCATTGAGGGAAAACTTTTTGTTACTCCAACATCCTACCAGGGAATTTCGTGTATTCGCGCAGCGCTCGTCAATT
>JACMLR010000069.1 GCA_014379515.1 Chitinophagaceae bacterium | reverse complement strand
TGATGGTTTCTCCACCGCCACGACCAGTAGCAATGTGAGAGAAATTAGTCATGCCTGTATACGGCTCGGTCGTTGGAATTAAGCCTGCGGAACGCAATCCATCAGACATTAAACCAGCCCCAGCATATGAGCCATGCAGATAAGTTTTTGGAGCAACGAGCAAAGTCGTCAAAACTGGTCTTTGTCCTACCGCGAAAATTCCGCCATTAGCCAAATTAGATACCGCGTTCCTTGTAATAGTATAAGGACCTGCACCCGCAGCTGCAGCCGTTTGTGTGTTCGTCATATCCCAACCCACACCATCATAATAAGAGATACCAGTTTTTGCACGATTGAAACCCGGAAGCTCATCTCCTCCAGTCCATGAAGAAGTCAAAGCGAGATTGCTTCCGCCATTAACCGCCTCTGTTACTGCCCAGCTTGCATTAACCACCTCTTTTACAAAAGCCGATCCTGTTGTTCCATTTTGTAAAACGCCCGACAAACATCTTACACCGAGATTATCAACCGTACCGTTTTGTGTAACTGTAAGCGGGTTATACGTTGTAGCATCAAATCCGACAGGAAAAACAAATGGCGATGCACCAAGCGAATTTCTCACCAGGCGACCGGTATTATTTGTAATTACATATTTAGTATTGTCAAAACCGCTGACCGCTGTTGCAGCAGCAAGGTTGAGATCAAATGTGTTCAATTGTATTTTACCATTCGTAAAAACCAACGACGTGTTGATTGTAGCAATACCGCCTAATGCCACATTACTCGTATTATCAACTTGCACATTTGGAATGGAGAAGCCATTCATGTTCACCGTTTGCAAGGAGGTCCCTTTTAGCAATAACACCCCAGTACCCTGGATGTCCGCATTACTCGTAACATCTCCCTGAACGGTTACAGTTGCACCACTTTGAATAAAAAATGTAGCACCTGATTGAATATTTAATTGAGCGTAACTGCCAACAGAGAACACTGCGGCTAACAGAAGCAGAAAGTTTCTTTTCATAATAAAATTTTCTAAACCTTGATAAAATGGTCTAACAACAAGAAGGAATAACTTAGGATTGGATGGAAAGCAGCGGCAAATTATAGGAAGTCTTCAGCTTAATGAGACCGCATTTAGCAAACGGGAGATTTCAGTGAGTAAACGGATTAGTGTTGGTTCTCTTTTGGAATGGGCAATAAAGATGTACAATTTTTATCATTCCACCAATACCCTGTTCGGGTGATTTTTAAAAAAAATGCATCCCAAATCGAGACTTGATAAGAACATCATTTCTCATCGTCATCGAACGGCAATAGTCATCACAAGTAAAAAGATATTTTATGGCGATTTTCGGCGTCAGAGAACACAATCATAGTTGGTCTTCCGTTTTCCGAACGGCTGGTTGCGAACGCCGGACACCTAAGCGACCAGCCAGGCGGCCGATCAATCTAAATACGCGGTAATAGGCTTCTTTGTTGAAGAGTTGTGAATCGTGCATCGCCTTATAAATCAAAAATAATCCAACCGGCAACAGTACCGCAGCCGCCAGCCACATTCCTGCAACGGGCTCCATGACATCCTCCTTTACAAATTTTTGTCCGAAATTATTGAGCAGAAAGAAGATGACAAAGAAGATTACGGCAAAAACAACCGGAGTTCCGATACCACCTTTCCTTACAATCGACCCTAGCGGTGCCCCGATTAGAAACAATATCAGAACGGCAAGCGACATGCTGAACTTTTTATGCCACTCAATCAGGTGGAGCCGGAGGTCTTTCCGCTTTCCTTCATAGTCGAGCGAGGCCCCCTCCAATGACAACTTTATGGAACTTGCATATGATCCGGCCTGATCGATTACCAACATTTTCGCGGAGTCGGGAATCAACTCAGAAAATTGTTTGGCCTTAACGGGAGCGGCCGTTACATCCGTCCAACCCGAATCGAGGTATTTATTGAAGGTGATATAAGGGTTGAGTTCCTTTCGCGACCGCGTTTCGTATTTCTTCAGCTCTCGTTCCAGGGAATCACTCGCCCGACGCAATTGGGATTCCGTCAACATTTCGTAGCGATCCTTGAAAGTGGAATCGTCGGTTTTATTGAAATCCAGCGCACTCAAATCCAATACCTTTTTATATTCTTTAAAGCCAAGCCGGATATATTCGGTATTTATATCTCCACGATTGCCCTTTTCCTGGTTGCGAGATCCATTACGAAGAATGAATTCCAGTGAACGTTTGTCTTCCGAAACACGCATGACGCCGCTTTCCGCAACAATCACATTATCCTGCAATCCGCCGCTATTCTCATAGATCATAACCTTGTTCAAAATCGAATCGTCTTTTTTTCCCGAAACAAGGATTGCATAACCGGGGATGGTATTGTAGAACTGACCTTCCTTCAATGCGAAAGCCGGTTTCTTGTTTACCAGGTCGGTATGCAGCGTCTTCATCTTGAGGTTCGCAATTGGAATCACATTGTTATTAAACAAAAATGCAAGCCCCGAAAAAAGGATGGCTGTAATAAAGAGGGGGCGCATGAACCTTAAAAGGCCAATACCGGCAGATTTAATTGCGACGAGCTCAAATGTTTCGCCAAGATTCCCGAACGTCATAATAGACGACAACAAAACGGCGAGTGGTAATGCGAGCGGAACAAGGGTCGCACTTAAATAGAACACCAGTCGGATGATTGTAAATGCATCAATTCCTTTTCCGACAAAATCATCGATCCACAACCAGAAAAATTGCAGAATAAGAACAAACAGAGTAAGAAAAAAAGTGGCAATAAAAGGGCCTATGAACGATTTCAGTATGAGTATGTCTAGTTTCTTGATCAATCTCGAAGGCCTTAGAGGTTACTGTTTATCTTTATTAGATGGACGGCGCAAAAATACATCTTTCAGAAGAGGAATTAACGCTGGTTAGAAATGGCGACTGGCTTTTAACAAAGAATAGGATCATTGGAAAAGTCTATGAATTGTTTGGACAGTTAGCTGCTGAATGGACAAAGCTCAACAACCTGCCGGAAACGGTATCGAATATTCCTCCCAAAATTGCAAAAGGTGAACAATTTAATGGCCTGCCTTATGTGATGCTTGATTATCCAAGATGTTTTGGAAAAGAAGATGTTTTTGCTATCAGAACTTTTTTCTGGTGGGGAAACTTTTTCAGTATCACGTTGCAATTAAAAGGCGCTTATCTCAACAACTCATTTGATTCTATATTAAAAAATGCACCGACATTAAGCGATGATTTTTTTGTTTCGATTTCGGGAGACGAGTGGGATCATGATCTTACGGGTATCAATTACATGCCGGTTTCAGAATGGAAACGACTGCAACAGGAAAATACTCAAGGTTTTTCCTTTCTTAAAATTGCTGCTAAAATTGGTTTTGACGAATGGAACAGTGCAGCGCAAAAATTATCAGCACTGCAAAAACAGTTATGCGACTGCGTTAGGAATTAGTTGCCCAGTCGATGGAACAGATCTTTAACCTGGTATCCCCAAAGTTGACTTTGATCTTTCACGTCTTTCTTTTCCGCAAAGTCATTAATGATTAAGATCGTAAGGTTGGTGACTTCCGACTTTTCAATACGGAACTCAAAATACTCTCCCGCAGGAGTATGCGTCCAATGAAATTTAATGAATTTGTTTTCTTCACTTTCCATTACTTCGGCTTTGTCAGTCGTGCCATTCCATGAAAAACTGAAGACATTATCACGTTCGTCTACCTTATCGGCGAACCATTCTTGCAAACCCGCGGGCGTACTAAGAAATTCGTATAAAATGGACGGGGAACATCTTACCGGATACTCTAATGTAAATTGTTGTTTCTTGCTCATCTACTCCTGTTGACCTTTTGATTTCCAATGCTGCAATAATAGAGAAATAATATTACCCTCAAAATTTTTTTGTGTCTAAAGGTCATTTGTGGAGCAGGCCCGCGTTTTTCTTTCAACAAGCCGTCGTTTCCCACCATGGGACGGGTGTAAATCCGCGCTTCGGCCAGTAAATAACTGTGGATTAGCTGTTTTTAATTCTAACCCGGCATAAGAAAATTACCCATTCCATCGTTTTTCATAATAATTCTATAAAAAACCATTAACCAATTAAATCCTAAAAAGGCCAACTATGAGTATGCGTCAACTCAAGATCACGAAGAGTATAACTAATCGTGAATCGCAGAGCCTGGAGAAATATCTTCAGGAAATAGGAAAGGTTGAATTGATCACCCCGGAAGAAGAAGTGAAGCTGGCGAAGAGGATTAAACAGGGAGATCAGGCGGCACTCGACAAACTCACGAAAGCGAATCTCCGTTTCGTTGTGTCTGTATCGAAGCAGTATCAAAACCAGGGTCTTTCTCTTCCTGATCTAATTAATGAAGGAAACCTCGGTTTGATAAAAGCAGCCCAACGTTTCGATGAAACCCGCGGTTTTAAATTCATTTCTTATGCTGTTTGGTGGATCCGCCAGAGCATTCTCCAGGCTCTCGCAGAACAAGCACGGATTGTTCGCCTGCCACTAAATAAAGTCGGCCTCAGTAATAAAATACAAAAGGCGTTTTCCTTACTAGAGCAGCAGTTCGAAAGAGAGCCTTCTGCGGAGGAAATCGCTGAACTCCTTGAGCTTGAAATCGAAGACGTAAGATCTACGCTCGGTACAAGTGCCCGCCACGTGAGTGTCGATACGCCACTGAGCGAAGGAGAAGACAACACGCTGATCGACGTAATGGAGAACAAAAATGCCGATCGCGCCGAAACAAACATGGAGCACAACGAATCGCTCACACAGGAAATTGAGCGTTCGATGAAATCCCTTACCGAACGTCAAAAAGAAGTAATCTGTTACTTTTTTGGAATCGGAATCGATCATCCAATGACACTGGAAGACATCGGCGAAAAATTCAACCTAACCCGTGAGCGTGTTCGCCAGATCAAGGACAAAGCAATTACCAAAATGCGCACCAACACCCGTTCGAGAGAATTACGCGGTTACCTGGGCGTTTAACTAAAAACAATAACGAGACAAAGAAATCTACACTTCATAATCTTACTGTAAATTGCACTCTTTTAAAGTGAATGTTTAACTACATTCACTTTTCTATTTTAGACAATGTGCAAATAATTTGACGGGGTTATGTTTGAAAATCTTTCAGATAGGCTTGAATCGGCCTTTAAACAAATCAAGGGTGAGGGGCGAATAACTGAACTCAATATCGCCGCAACTATAAAAGAAATTCGTCGTGCGCTAATTGATGCGGACGTCAACTTTAAAATTGCAAAAGAATTCACTGATAACGTCCGTGAAAAAGCGATGGGCGAGAAGGTGATCAACGCGGTTAGTCCCGGACAGTTGATGATCAAAATTGTAAAGGATGAACTTGTTTCTCTTATGGGAGGAACCGAAAGTGAATTCAATGCAAAGGGTAATCCTGCGGTTATCCTCATTGCCGGGCTCCAGGGTTCCGGTAAAACGACCTTCAGTGCAAAACTTGCCAACTTCCTCAAAAACTCAAAAGGTTTGTCTCCAATGTTGGTTGCTGCTGATATATATCGTCCCGCAGCGATTGATCAATTAAAAGTGCTTGGTGAGCAGATCGGTATTGATGTTTACAGCGAGCCTGATAACAAAAATGCAGTCGAAATTGCGGCCAATGCTGTCAGAGAGGCGAGAAGCAAAAACAAGAATGTAATTATTGTCGATACAGCCGGCCGTCTTGCAGTTGACGAAGTGATGATGACGGAAGTCGCGAATATTAAGTCAGCCGTCAAACCACAGGAAATCTTGTTCGTGGTCGATTCTATGACCGGCCAGGATGCAGTAAATACAGCAAAGGCTTTCAATGAACGCCTCGATTTCAGCGGTGTGGTGTTAACAAAATTGGATGGAGATACGCGAGGTGGTGCAGCCTTGTCCATCAAGTACACCGTTAATAAGCCAATTAAGTTTGTCAGCAGTGGTGAAAAACTCGACACGCTGGATGTTTTTTATCCCGAAAGGATGGCACAGCGTATCCTGGGAATGGGCGATATCACCACGCTTGTTGAGAAAGCCCAGGCGCAGTTCGACGAAGAGCAGGCAAAAAAGCTGGAGAAGAAAATACGCAAGAACCAATTCGATTTTGAAGATTTCATGCAGCAGCTTCAGCAGATTAAGAAAATGGGAAATCTTAAAGACCTGATGGGTATGATTCCGGGAATGGGAAAGGCGATTAAGGACGTAGATATCAGTGACGATTCGTTCAAAGGGATTGAGGCGATGATCAATTCGATGACAAAACAAGAGAGGAGCAATCCAGATCTGATCGATCCCAGCAGGAAAAAACGAATTGCTGCAGGATCGGGGAAAGATTTGACGGAGTTAAATGCGTTCCTGAAGCAGTTTGAGCAGATGAAACAGATGATGAAACAGATGAACAAAATGCCACTTGGCCGGATGATGCCGGGTATGAAGCGTTGACCAACAGGCGCGGACAAACCATTGCTGAACAGAAATGAGGCTCCAAGCTTCGAGGCTTGTTGAATAACTAATGAAGAATTGGCAGAATCTTTCGATAAAATCTAAATTTTACCGCTCTTAATTATTAATTTTGGTCAATTCTTTTCGATTGCTATTTTTGCAATCCTTGAATTGTAACCCTATTTATTAACGCATTTAAATTTCTATTTAAAATGCCAGTAAAAATCAGACTGCAACGTCATGGGTCTAAGAAGAGACCCTTCTATTTCATCGTGGTCGCCGACGCGCGCTCTCCTCGTGATGGTAAATTCATCCAGAAATTAGGTACGTACAACCCACTTACTGTTCCTGCTTCAGTGCAGTTGGACCGTCAGAAAGCATTGGATTGGTTGCACAAAGGTGCTCAGCCGACTGATACTGTTCGTCGTATACTTTCTTTCAAAGGTGTTTTATACCTGAAGCACTTATTGAGAGGTGTGAAATTGGGATTGTTTGATGAAGCTGCTGCAATGGAGAAATTCCAACAGTGGCATGGTGAACATGAGTTGCAAGTACGCAAGCGCCAGGAAACCGATGCGAAAGACCGTCGCGGTCGCCGCGCAGGTGCTCCTGTACGTCGCACAAGTGGAGAATCATAATTAATTATAGATTTCAACCAGACTAAAATCCTTCGGTAACGAAGGATTTTTTTTGTGCCGCTCTCGCTCTCCGCTCTCGCTCTCACTTATCGCTCTCGCTCTGTAACTTGCGTTATGACTAATTACTGCAGTATTGGAAAATTAGCGGCGACGTTTGGAGTCAAGGGCGAAATCGTGTTAAAACACAGTCTTGGGAAAAAAACTGCATTAAAAGGACTCGACGCGATTTTTATAGAAATTAAAAAAGATGAATTGCTTCCCTATTTCATTGTTGAAGCGAAAATGAAAAGTTTTGACGAGGTTTTTTTGAACCTGGATGGAATCGATACGAAAGAGGCTGCTCAAAAACTGCTGCAAAAACAGGTATGGTTAACCGAAGATTCATTTCACGAGCATACTTCTAAATCTGCGCCGATTTCATATTTGGGATATCATATTATTGACCAGGGAAAAGACCTGGGAGAAATTCTTGAAATCATCGAGCAACCGCATCAGCTGCTCTGCAGAATTGATTGGAAAGGGAAAGAAGCATTGATTCCATTGAATGAACAGTTTTTAGTGAAGGTTGACAAGAAAAAAAGACAGGTAGAGGTTGAATTACCAGAAGGATTGATGGAAGTTTTTG
>JACMLR010000068.1 GCA_014379515.1 Chitinophagaceae bacterium | reverse complement strand
TACAGAATTCAGGAGACAGAATAAATACAGGCGCCGGCGTTGCATTGATTACGTTGTCGCAAATATAAAATAGATCGGACAGATCTTTTTACTCGAGCTGCGCGCCACGTAGTGGCGTAGTGTATCAGCCCAGGGCATCGCCCTGGGCACACATGGCAGTGATTGTTTCGTCTTTTGTATAGTATGAATTGTCTTGCCTTCAATAACAAATAAACCGGATATTTTTATTTACTCGATCTGCATGGCGTAGTGTATCAGCCCTCGGTATCCGAGCGATATATTCAAATATTAAACTCAATACAGGAAAATGAGTTATTTGTTTATCTCCTTTAATAAAACAAACGAACGTGCCAACCTTACTATCTCGACTAATCGCATTCCTGATTGTATTCGTAACGGTTATTCAGTCTTGCAAGCAGCCCGAAAAAATTCAACTTCCAGACCACTCTAAACTGGCGGCAAAATATTTTGGTAATGATAGTTCCTGGTATCTCAGGAACATTCCCTTTTTTGAGTGTTGGGATCAGCAGATCGACCGTGCATATTATTACCGCCGACATTTATTTCGTTGTTGATAGTAGTACTCTTTTCCTCCCAAAAAAAGTAACAATAGAGGCATTTGACGGATCGGATTGGAAACCGATTGAATTAGCAGATGCCCCCGTTCCTCGGGCCAATACCGTGACCCGGTTTGCATTCGAAAAGCTGAAGTCCCGTAAAATTCGATTTAGTTTCAAACATTCCCGGCCAATTGCAATTTCTGAGATCGAAGTTTACGAGTAGACCTGATTTTTCAGAAATCATTTGAATCATAGTAGCGAAACTTTTTTTCTAAGCAAAGGCATTTTCTTATGACTCATTCCTGAAGCGGCATGTTAGTTGAGTGTATATCCCAAACCAGTTATTTTTTCACTCAACATTTTAACATGAAACATACACGACTTCGTTCAATGCTAATTGCTGGTGTCCTTGCCACAGCTTTAGTGGGCACTGGCTGCAAAGGAAAGGAAAAGGCTAAGGAACCAGTGGTGCAACCTGCGGCGGATACGCCTCAACAATCAACACCTGCACCTGTAGAAATTTCCTCAGATGATGAGTTAAGAAACAGTTTAAAAGACGCCCTGAAAGATTTTCCTGGTGTTAATGCTGAAGTTAAAGACGGGGAAATCATTCTGACCGGAACAATCGAACGCGCCCGGTTACAAGTATTGATGCTCGCGCTTAATTCGCTTCGACCAAAAAAAATCACTAACAATTTAACTGTAAAATAATGGCAATTTCTTCCAGCGTCTTACAACAAAAATACAGTGAGCTGATAAATTCAGCTACCTCTGCAGGAGTTCAAAACCTGCAGGTTCGCGACCAGGATAATGTTTTATACATCGATGGTGAAGCACCTTCGGGCGAAGTGAAAGACCGGCTTTGGGATGTCTACAATCGTATCGACCCTGATTTCCGCGCCGGTGATTTAATCCTCAATATCGATGTTTCGTCGATGGTTCCGGGAACGACAGCAACCGTCGCAACCGAATCGTCAAACCTGAATATTCGTAAAGGCCCCGGAACAGATCAACCAATTATTGGAAAGGCCGCGCACAATTCCGAGGTAACATTGATCAGCAAAACCAACGACCAATGGTGGTTGGTGAGAACAGAAAAAGGAGAAGAAGGTTATGCCTATGCGCAATATTTGAAAGTTTAGAACATATTTCATCGGCACATGTCGCAAGCAACCCGCAGAAAGGTCTCAACCGCCCATCTGCGGGTTTTGTAGTTTAGGTTATTTTGTGGAGATTAATGATCTTTCCAAACGGCTAGTATGAGTATAAATTTTTCAACTACGAGTGAATACATTGAAAGTCTTCCGCCCGACACGAAAGTTGTTTTTCGTGGAATTCGGGCACTTATCAAAAAACTTATTCCACAGGGAACAGAACGAATTAGTTATGGAATCCCCGCTGTGTTTGTTGAAAATAAGCCAGCGGTTTATTTTGCGGGTTACAAAAGCCACGTGAGTATTTATCCGGCTCCGCGGAGTCATCCAGACTTTAAAGACGAGCTTAAGTCTTATAAGGGGGGTAAAGGAACGGTACAGTTTCCATTGACTGATAAAATTCCGTCGAAACTAATTACGCGAATTGTGAAATTTAGACTTGCAGAAATAAAGGAGAAACAAGCTGTCAAGAAATCTAAATCAAAAACTAAGTAAATTTCAGAATGAAAATTTGCACTGCACAGATACGACCTGTAAAAGGAGATATCGAAACTAATATCAGGAACCATGTAGCCTTGTGTGAATTGGCAATTCAAAACGGCGCCGGTCTTATTTTCTTTCCGGAACTTTCGCTGACGAGCTACGAATCATCATTAGCGAAAGAATTGGCGACAACCGAAAACGACAAACGATTCCAGGTGTTTCAAAACCTGTCGGATGAGAACGACATCATCATTTGTTTAGGGGTACCAACTGTCAGTGCTGATGGTACAAAGATTTCGATGATTTGTTTTCAACCATCGCAGCTACCAGCAACCTACTCAAAACAATTACTTCATAGTGATGAGCTACCTTTTTAGTGATGAGCTACCTTTTTTTGTGAAAGGTGATCTTGAGCTGATGTTGGAAAAAAATTCGATACGGATGGCACCGGCAATTTGTTATGAATCGATGCAACCAGAACACATTGAGGCAGCAATTTCCAAGGGTGCACAAGTGTATTTGTCGAGTGTAGCAAAGTCAGCCAGTGGCGTGGAGAGGGCGTTCCGTTATTATCCAGAGATTGCAAAGCGATACGAAATTTTTGTGTTGATGTCGAATTGCCTGGGACCTTGCGATGATTTTGAATCTGTCGGCCATTCAGCGGTATGGAACAGGAACGGAGAGATGTTAGCTGAATTGAATCAAGATGAAGGCATATTAATACTTGATACAGATAATTCGACGGTAGCTGAATACCCGATGCTTAATGTGCAAAGAAGTAGGGTATCATGAATTTAACGAAGGTGCAGCTTTGGATTTTCGGCATTCGTATACTTAAAATGCCCACCGTTATCCAACGCAGAAAAATAAACCTGTTATTTATCATTCCAGTTTTTACAGTTATGGCTTGTCAGAACAATGAATTTGACTCCCCGATTTCCGAAAGTGAAAAGAACAATGCAACAAAGAACGTTGGAGCCGCGAACCTTGATTCATCAAGCGGATACATCCTGGTAAACGGACTTCAAATGTATTACGAACAGTATGGCGATGGTGAGCCTCTTGTGTTAATTCATGGGGGAGGGTCCACAATTCATACGACGTTCGGACATATTTTACCATTCCTGGCACCACATTATAAAGTTATTGGCGTAGAACTTCAAGCGCATGGCCACACCGCAGACCGAAATCAACCGACATCCTTCGAGCAAGATGCCGACGATGTTGCGGCCTTATTGCATGAATTGAAAATAGCAAAAGCAAACCTTTTTGGCTTCAGCAACGGTGCAAATACTGCACTTCAAATAGCAATTCGTCATCCTGATATTGTTGATCGGATGATCATCGTTTCCGCCGTTTATAAGAGAAGCGGATTAATTGATGGCTTTTTCGACGCGATGAATAATGCAAGTCTGGAAAATATGCCCAAGCCGTTACAAGAAGAATATCTTAGAATAACAAACGATCCGATCGGGCTGCAAGCGATGCATGATCGCGATAAATTCAGGATGATTGAATTTAAAGATTGGGATGAAAAGAATCTCTCAAAGATAAATGCAACGACGCTGGTTGTTGCTGCTGATCACGACGTGATACGAACCGAACATACGGTCGAACTAGCGAAGTTGATACCACACTCGCAGTTGATGATTTTGCCCGGTTTACATGGTGCGTCTATTGGTGAACGTTGCACTTTTGATGGTGATACCAATTCGTTGAAGGCAACGGCGATTTATCTTCGTAAATTTTTGGATGCGCCCTCCAAATGATTCTATTTTAATCGATTTTGGTTTAAGGCAGTTCGGAACCGTCCCGGTTCCGAACCTACAATGCAAATAATTGAGATCGAGCAAGATAATTTTCTGAAATTTTTACTGGAGGACGTAAAAGCGCGACAATTTCCATTGGCGGATCGGAACCGGGTAGGATCGGAACCTAGGGCTTTTTTCCCTTCTGCGCAGCGCGGTCAAGATTCTCCGCTACTCTAAACTTTACAATGTCTGTAATCAACCTCGTCGGCAATGGCTTACTAACGTCAAAGCGTACGGTACCTTTTGATACATCATAGTTTGCTAATTCTTTTTTAAATGCTTCAACACCGGAAGGTGTCGGATAAAACCCAATATGCGTTTTGTAACCCGCGAAGTAAACTAATATCCCATGCAATTTGTACGCAGGCATATTATAACTTATTACTTCTTCCGCTTTTGGCGCAGCCTTTTTTATCAACTTTCTCAACCCTTCTATTTTTTCCCGTACCTCCACTGGACTTGCCGCCATATACTCATCAACCGTTTTAAACTTCATTGACATTTTAGGCATATCATTTGTTTTTTGATATTTACTATCGTCAACAAATCTAATATTTCCGGAGAAATCTTTGCCAACCAAATAACCTCAATTTGATTCGAATAAATTTGTTGGCATCTCCCGAACTGTTTTATTGCCTGACTTCCAGCACCGCGACAGGAAACGATTTAAACAATTCATGCACGTCCATATTACTGCCTTCAATGTTTTCACCTGTAAAGATGTTATGCCAGTTCAGTGGGGCTCCTGGCGGTAGTTTTATCTGTAGCGACTTGCCAGTATTCGCCACCACACCCAGCGGAACGACAACAAGTATCCAATCATTTTCGAAATGACGCAAGTAAGCAATCACTTCTCTATCGCCACCATCTGGATATAACGGTATATATTCTCCCTTCAAAAACAAATCGGCCTTTAGTTTTCGTATCTGCAAAATTTCTTTCGTCACAAATAATTTTTGAGTACCAACTTCATAATTTTCATTCGCCCATTGCAGTAATACTGGCAGACCTTCCTGTTCCTTTTGATTCAATTCATTTAGCAATTTCTTGCGCAAGATATAATCCACCGGTCTCCGGTTATCAGGATCAACATAACTGAGATCCCAGAGTTCACATCCCTGGTAGATATCTGGTATCCCAGGGGCGGTTGTTTTGATGATTACCTGCACCATCGTATAAATATTCGCGTAGCCGATTAGTTTTTTTACAAACTTCATCATCGATGGTAGAAACTGGTGCGTCGGATTCAATAGATGGTCAATAAATTTTGCGCAGGCTTCTTCATATGCTAAGTTTGGTTCAATGTAATTGCTAAGCATCTTCGATTCGCGCAATACTTTCGTGAAATATCTTTTTGTTCGCGTAACGAATTGTTCCGTCAATTGCAGGTCTTCCGGAAATGCGCCCGTAATTGCCTGGTACAAAAAATATTCATCGTTCACGATAGGAGAACGTGTATCACCAACTTGTTTTCTATAAGGTTCATTGATTTCCTGCCAGTGCCGAATCAATTCTGCCCATTCGTCCGCCAGCTCGCTGATAATATTTATTCGTATCCGCGCATCTTCTCCTCTTTTCGTGTCGTGCGTTGAGGTACAATTAATCGATAAGGGATTTTTTTCAATGCGCTCCTGCATCTTTTCATGAAATTGTCGCAATGGAATTCCCAACACACAAGGCTGATCACCTACTTCATTATGCGAAATCAATGGATTGTATTGATAAAACGTAGTGTCTTCTACACCTTTTGCCGCTATTGGGCCTGTAAATTGCATCAACCGCTGAATGAATATAAGGCGATTATTATTTCGCGTTGCATCCGGATGTGGAGTGAACAACTGGCGCAACACGCCTAATTCGTAATGAAGCTGCGGATATCTTTTAGCTGCCTGCTCGAATGCTACTGCAACCATATTTTCGTCACCTGATTCCATCGGGAGTTGCTCCACGTAAGCGCGGTAAACCGGGTACGAACACATAAACGCGCCTAGTGCCATCTTTAAATCCTGCAAGCGAATCTCTTCATCTTCAATCAAGTTCAACGATAGTAAGAATCGAAGGAGATTGTCCCACTCTCCATTTAAATAACTTTCCAGGTTGGAGAGTTTATTCGCAAAAACGATGTCCTCATAGTTCGCGAGGTCAGGAACATACTTTTTATATAGGTCCAGTAATTTTTCTGCGCCATGATTATCCGTTAACACCTGGTTGATGTATGAAAGAAATTCGTAACCACTGGTACCCTGGATGTCTAAGCTTGCGGGAAGCTCTTCTTTAACGTCCAAAACCTTTTCGACAATGATATAACAGTCGCGACCAAACAGCGACCTTAACCGATCGAGATACTCACGTGGGTTTTTCAGGCCGTCAATATGATCGACACGAAGACCATGGATAATTCCTTTTTCATATAAAGAGTAAGTAAGCCGATGATAGTCGTTAAAAACCTGCTCATCTTCAATTCGCAAACAGATCAGTCCATTGACATTAAAAAAGCGGCGATAATTAATCTGCGTATGCGACAGTGTGTGTTTGCAAAGAACGTAGTGCTGGGAACTGAGCAGTTGCGACAACACTGCTGCATCATTATTTATTAACGCTAATTTTTCTTGTATGCTGGTGAAGTTCGGTTCCAACATCAGCGGCTTAATCAATTCTTGCTTCAAACTTTTCCAATGATCGATATCTGTACTAATATTATTCAACAACGCGCTTACTGCTGCATTTACGTGGTTAAATTCATCATCAAAACAGCCTGAAAGCAAGAGAGGGTAACTGTCAACATTTATGGGGTAATAATTATTGTAATAGGTTAGAAAGAAACCATGCTCTGTAAACTGCACCGTTAGTTTATTTTCTTCAAGACATTTTGCTACTTCAGCTTCTAAAAAAGGCACCATTAGTTTTTGCTGATAGAACGGATGCTCCCAGTCAATATCAAAATGCTTTGCAAATGAGGAATTTATTCCTCGTTCCAATACATCTTTCAACCACACATTATTGGTATCGAACGCAAGATGATTTGGCACAATGTCCTGTATCCATCCCATCCCTTTTTTTTGAAGCAGGCTACTGAGCACTTCAAACTCTTCCATTGTACCGAGTTCGGGGTTGATCATAGCGGGGTTTATTCCGTCGTATCCGTGCTCACTCCCTTTAGCAGGTTGTAAAATTGGTGATGCATAAATGGCGGTAATGCCAAGTTCGTCGAGGTAATCGATGATGCCGGCGAGGTGATTGAATGTAAATCGGGGGTTAAACTGAATACGGTACGTACTGGAGGGAATCTGCATCTTTTACACTTTTCAATTCTTTATACCATTTGCCTGCCATTTTTCGCAATAAACTTGAAAGCGATGGAAATTGTCCCCGGCAAAAAGAATGCAAGAAGGTTACATTCATGCATTTCAATCGCGGTGGAGGCAGGACTTCATGTTATATGCTTAAGCAGTCTCAATCACAAAGGCGGTTCGATCGATCAGATTGGTGACGGGTATTTTAGTGTAGGTGCGCTCAGTGTTGCTGTCGGGATTAGAAAAGCCCTTTAGATCATTCCATCAGAATTTGAGCGTACAGGAAGCGTGAGGACAAGACTTGTACCGTCGCCTGGAATTGAAGATGCAGTAATTGTTCCGAAATGTTTGTCGACGATTTTTTTCACTAATGTCAATCCAAACCCAAGTCCGTCTTGCTCAAAGTCCAGGCGCTTGAACATTTCAAATATATATTCTTTATAGCGGTTGTCGAATCCCTTTCCATTGTCTTTTATTTCAAGACGTAAAAAATCAACATACTTGTATTTGTTGAGATTAAAACGAAAGTGGTTATACTGTGCGATTTGTCCTGTAATGGAAATCTCCGGCACTGTATTTTCTTTTCTATAAGTGATCGAGTTTTTAATTATTTCCACAAACAGTTCGGTAAGTAACCCGGGATATCCCTCGATTCGGTGATTTACATTTATGCTTAACTCGATGTTTGAAATACCTGTTTCTGTTTTTGCCTGCTCCACAGCTTTGTGAATTAGATCCGCTACGTCAAACTCGGATATAGTTTCATTCGTGGTATCAATTGATACAAATTGATCGATACACAATGTCAATGCCTGAAGCCTGCCGAGAGATTGCTGGATTTTAGCAAGATAATTCTCCTTATTCCAGGGCTCGTTTTTTCTACCAAGGATGTCCACCGACAACCCAATCTTACGAATCGGTTCCTGGAAGTCGTGTGAGATTATTTTTCCGATCGATTCATATTCGACGTTAATTTGTCGCAATCGTTGAACCTGCCGATCAAGCAATTCAGCATTCAATTCAAGCTGTTCTTTTGCTTCGCGAAGTTCCTTATTGTCGACAACTGCTTTTTCGTGGGCTTCTCTCGCTGCAATTATCTCTTCCTCATATTTTTTACGTTGCCATACACTTACAAAAATGAATTGATATTCGTCATCACCAGAATTATTTATGGTATTCCCGTAAAGCAGTGTCGGAACCTGGGTTCCATCTTTAGCTCTCAACTGAACAAAAATTTCCTCAACTGCTGTGCTCAGCTTCAAAAGAGGAAAAATATGTGTTTGGTAAAAAAGTCTTGTCGGTAGAGTGAATATCTTCTCGATCGATTGTTCAGCAAGATCATTCCTGGCATATCCAAGCAAATCGAGTAACTTTTGATTCACTTTTCGGATGGTGCCTTTATCACTAAATATCATCAGTGCGCATGGCAGGTCGTCAACCTGTACGGTCGCATCACTTACGAGAGCGGTAGTTATTTTATCAATTGACATGTTTTGCTAAATAATCTTTCATAACCGCAATCGTTTCTTCGGGAGCACTCATATGCGGACAATGACCTGTAGCTGCAAGCACTCGAAGTTCACTGTTGCTGATATTCTTATGAAGATATTCTCCAACTTCCATTGGAGCAATCAAATCGTCCGTACACTGCATGATCAATGTTGGATGCGAAATGTTCGCAAGGTCGGCGCGGTTATCTGAAAAAAAGGTTGCCTTTGCAAAGTTTCGGGCTACTTCGGGATCCACTGCACAAAAGCTTGCAGTTAGTTCTTCAGTAAGTTCTGGTTGTTCGTTATTTTTCATAATTGCTGGCGCGAGAAAATTTGCCCAGCCGACGTAATTCTTTTCCATCGTGTTCAACAATTCAACAATGTCAGCACGCTCAAAACCGCCAACATAACCTGGTTCGTTTATGTATTTTGCCGATGGTCCTACGAGCAAAAGATGAGAAAAGAGTGCCGGCTGTTTGATCGCTGCGAGGACACCGATTATGCTACTAACAGAATGGCCAACGAAAACGGCGTTTTGTATATCGAGGGCATTGCAAACGTCCAGTATATCTTCGGCAAAACCGTTGAGGTTTGAATAGCGTTGCGCATTGTAGCTCGTAAGGTCTGATCCCCCGCAACCGACATAATCGAATAACACGATTCGATATTCATCCTGGAACGCCGGCCAAACGAATCTCCACATCTTTTGGTCGCATCCAAAGCCATGTGCAAATACCATTGTCCGTTTACCCGACCCATAGACCTGTACATTATTCCTTTTGAGTATCTCTGCATTCATAATGTTACCTGTTAATTTACTTCCACCAGTAGCGGGACGGGACTAAAATAAGCCAAAAACTGAGTCGAGTTGCTTATTTTTATAATTCAATCGTGTGACACTGTATGCCAGATAAATGTAACGTGATATTGACAGATGATGATGCTGAGGACAGGGATTTCCTTATCATGGCACTCGAGCGTAATAAGTTCAACGGGTCGCTGGTTGAGGCCGATAACGGTGTGAGATTGTTCGATATCCTCGATAAATGTCAAACTGCTTCAAAAGATGAGTTGCCAGACCTTCTCATCATTGACCTTAATATGCCTTTCATGGATGGCTTTGAAGTTTTAGACAAATTGCAGCATGATCCTGAATTGGAGCATATTCCTAAAGTAGTGCTCAGTTCATCCTCCAAAGCAGAGGACGTTCAGATTTGCCAGCAGTTAGGCTGCGATAAATTTTACCAAAAGCCTTCCACGCTTCAAGGCTACGACGTCATCGCCAAAGACGTTCTTACCTACCTTAAGAACAACAATCACACTTGTTGAAGACGCATCAATTATTCTCAGGTCGCTTTTTCTTCGCAGCAATCGTCACACACTTTTCACACAACGCTTAGAAGTATGCTATTGTAGGCATGAAATGCGACGGCGTTGGTTTGCGTGGGGGTTTATATTGAAAGAGGAAGAAAAACTATGTTGGGTTGGGAGTATGTGCGAATGGGGGGTTTTGGGTTGGGGGGGGTGTTTTTTTGGGGTTTGGTGGTTGGTGGTGCGGGGGGGGTTTTTGTTGGG
>JACMLR010000067.1 GCA_014379515.1 Chitinophagaceae bacterium | reverse complement strand
CTCTCACCTGCCTCAGCTCAGCGGTCATACGCCCCCAACTCCGTATTAAGCAACGGCAATTGGTTTAAATTTAGTGTATCACAACCCGGGATCTATAAAATTGACCTGGCTTTCCTCGCTCAACTTGGTGTATCAACCAGCAATTTGTCTTCTGCTTCTGTCCGCATATTTGGAAATGGCGGCGAAATGTTACCCGAAGCCGCGAACGGGACCCGGCCCGACGATCTCGTGGAAAACGCTATCTGGATCGAAGACGGAGGTGACGGAATCATTAACGCGTCCGATTACATTCTTATATATGCCAACGGTCCTCATCACTGGATCGCGGATTCTATCTCGAAAACATTTCGACACCAAAAGAATCTCTACTCGGAAGCAACTTATTACTATCTCACCATCGGTGGAATTGGCAAACGGATCATCCAGCAACCTTCTGTGCCCCAAGGGAATACTATAGTTACGACATTCAATAGCCATTATTTCCATGAACTCGACACCGTCAATTTTTTAAGCAGCGGGAAACAGTGGTTCGGGGAAGAATTCTCTTCACTTCCAGGAAAAAGTCTCACCCGAAGTTTCCAGACCAGTATCCCGAGTCCGGCAGGAGCCAGTTTCCAATTCACCTTAAATGCTGTGGCCAGGTCATTTAATTCGTCATCCACCTTATCGATCGCGCATAATAACCAGGCGATAACGACACTCGAAATTCCCCCGGTGGGCCCGGGACCTTACGATCTTTTTGCGCAGACAAATCAGTCAACCACCGGATTTCTGCCTGCGGGACCGAATCCGCAAATAACAATAACCTATTCGCCTGGCAGCTTTAGCTCACAAGCCTGGCTCGATTGGTTCGAGATTCACGGAAGAAGCCGGCTTTCGATGGAAGGGTTTAACCAGTTGACTTTTCGCGATTGGAATAGTGCAGGCCCGGGATCGTTCGCGAAGTTTGAATTGGAAAAAGGACTTAGTACAACAAAGATTTGGGACGTCAGCAATGCATCGCAACCGATAGTTATGAATTCCGTGGCTGGCGCGAACTCAATTGAATTTTCAAACGATGCATCTGTACTCCACGAATACATTGCGTTTAATAATTCCGGCTACCTTTCGCCCAAAGCAGCAGGCAAGGTTACCTCTCAAAACTTACACCGAAGCCAACTAGCAGACCTGCTGATTATTACACATGAAACCTTATTGAGCCAGGCGCAACGGCTTGCCCAATATCATCGCGATCGCGACGGGCTGAAAACCCTCCTTGTAACTGCAACGCAAGTATTTAATGAGTTTTCTTCTGGTATCCCGGATCCGGCGGCCATGCGTGATTTTGTAAAAATGTTTTATGATCGGGCTGGCGCCGATACCACGAAGCGCCCGCGCTATCTTTTACTTTTTGGAGATGCTTCATTTGATTATAAAGAGAGAATAAAGAACAATACTAACCTTGTTCCGGCTTATGAAAGTTCGGTATCGCTCGATCCGCTATCAACCTATGCGAGTGATGATTTTTTTGGGTTTTTAGATGATGGAGACGATATCAATTCTCCTGCGAGTCCATTACTTGATATTGCCATTGGCCGTTTACCTGCATCTGATGAAATTGCTGCGCGAAACATTGTCGATAAGATCATTGCTTATCATCAACCGTCAGGACTGGGGCCTTGGCGAAATGAATTGAGTTTTATTGCAGATGATGAAGACGCCAATCTCCATCTGCAAGATGCAGAAACCATTACCAATGCAGCGCAACAAACTGCGCCGGTTTTTAATCTTGATAAAATTTATCTTGACGCATTCAGGCAGGAAGCAGGTGCTGGTGGAAGTCGCTATCCGGTAGTGAACCAGGTAATCAACAGTAAAATTTTTAATGGAACGTTGATTTGGAATTATAGTGGTCATGGGGGATTTCGTCGACTTGCTGAAGAAGTTGTATTGGATCAGGAGATAATCAACTCCTTTAATAATCCGAACCGGTTGCCGCTTTTCATTACCGCTACTTGTGATGTGGCCCCGTTTGATAATCCACTGATCAGTTCGATAGGTGAAAATTTGTTGCTGCGCGAAAAGACAGGTGCAATCGCATTGATGACAACAACACGACTTGTTTTTGCATTCAGTAATCGTGTGATGAATGAAAACTACCTCCGTATCGCACTTCAACGAAAATCAAGTGGCGCTTATCCATCGCTCGGTGAGGCTGTAATGCAGGCAAAGAATTTTACTTACACTTTTTTTGGCGATGTCATTAATAACAGAAAATTTACGTTGCTTGGCGATCCCGCGTTGACGATCGGGCTACCGTTAAATAAGGTTCAAACCACCGCCATCAACTCAATACCGATTGGTGCGATTCCCGATACACTAAAGGCACTGGACACGTATATTGTTAGTGGACACATAACAGACCCAGCTGGAAATCCTATAACTGATTTCAATGGGACGGTCTATCCCGTGGTATTCGACAAGATTCAAACTCAAACAACACTTGCAAATGATCCCGGCAGTGTACCGGCAAATTTTGCAGTCAGAAAAAACACGTTGTTTCGCGGAAAAGCAAAGGTTGAGAACGGGCAATTCAAGTTCACCTTCATCGTACCCAAAGACATCGATTATAAATTCGGAAACGGTAAGATCGCTTACTACGCCGAAAATGGCCTTATCGACGGAAACGGATTGCAAAGCGATATTATCATCGGTGGAACCGGATCTGGAAATGGAGATGGAGAAGGTCCAATCTTAAAAGCATATTTGAACGATGAGAAATTTGTAAACGGGAGCATTACCAATTCAGCTCCAATACTACTGGTAAAACTCACCGACTCGTCTGGAATCAATGTTATGGGAACCGGCATCGGCCATGATCTCGCTGCGATGCTTGATAATGATCCTGAGAAAACATTTGTACTAAATCAGTTTTACGAAGCTGAACTGGATAACTTCCGAAAAGGCGTCGTGCGTTTTCAATTGCCAACGATTGAAGAAGGAATGCATACGCTCACTATCAAGGCATGGGACGCATTGAACAATTCTTCAGAATTACTCATCGATTTCCAGGTTATCAAAGCCGAAAAACTGGTTCTGAATCATGTGCTTAATTATCCTAATCCGTTTACTACTAACACTACATTTTGGTTTGAACACAATCATCCAAATGAGGAATTAAACGTTTTCGTTCAGGTATTTACGGTATCCGGCAAGCTGGTTAAAACCCTCAGAAAGGCAATATTCTCAACCGGAAACCGTTCCAGTGAGGTGGAATGGAACGGCCGTGACGAATATGGAGCCAAACTTGCAAGAGGGGTTTATGTCTATCGCCTGCGAGTTCGGACCAGTGATGGGAAGGCCGCGGAGAAATGGGAAAAACTATACATATTATAACCTGATTAATTGAAAATCCTTATTTTAGCCAATCTTATCGACAGTCTATAGAAGAAATTTACCCTTAACCATTATTGCTAGCTCTTAAAGCTTCCCACCAAAACAGCGATAACCGATATCCTGGACGATGCTCATTTGGAAGTATTTAGAGTGTAGCCCAAAAAGAAAAATCTCAAGTATGAAACGTTTGATCGTAAAACTGTCTGCACTTCTATTGTTGATCGCCGGCACGAACACTGCCTTCTCACAGACTGATACAATTAATGTAGTAACAACTGCGGTTCCATTTCTGCGCATTTCCCCAGACGCTCGCGCTGGTGGTATGGGTGATCTTGGGATGGCTACTTCCGCAGATGCAAACTCGGGATTTTATAACCTGGCGAAGACTCCCTTCGCAACGAATAATGTAAGCTTTGGTCTTACTTATACTCCGTGGTTAAAAGATCTTGGCCTTAATGATGTATATCTCCTCGCCCTCGGAGGTTATTATAAACTGGATGAACTACAGGCTGTTTCTGGCGGGATTCGCTATTTCAGCCTGGGTAATATTCAATTTACCGATCAAAACGGAACCGATTTCGGCGAAGGCCGTCCGCGTGAATTCGGAATTGATTTCGGTTATTCCCGTAAACTGAGCGACCGTATCGGTCTTGGTATCGCTCTTCGTTATATAAACTCAAACCTTGCAGGCGGTCAAACAATCAATGGTACCAACTACAAAGCTGGCAATGCTGTTGCAGGTGATCTTTCCTTCTTTTATACAGGCCTGAGAGAAAACGGAAGTGGTTGGAACTTCGGTGCTGCCATCACGAACCTCGGTTCGAAAATTGGATACACCAACGACGCTACACAGAAAGATTATATCCCGACAAACCTTGGCTTCGGTACGATGTACACTGCGGTTGTCGATGAAAATAATAAAATCAGTTTTGGTGTCGATGCACATAAATTACTGGTACCAACTCCACCAAAATTCACTGGTGATATTTCAACAGACTCAGCTGCAATCGCAGACTATAGAAACAAAGGAGTCGTTGGTAGCTGGTTCAGTT
>JACMLR010000001.1 GCA_014379515.1 Chitinophagaceae bacterium | reverse complement strand
TGCAAAATGTCGTCGCCTCAAGAACAAACATAATATTGGGATGATCATTATCGATTATCTCCAACTCATGAGCGGATCAAGCGATCGCAATAGCAATCGTGAACAGGAAATTTCAAAGATCTCCCGCGACTTAAAAGGACTTGCCAAGGAATTGCAGATTCCGATTATTGCGCTTTCGCAATTAAGTCGTGCAGTTGAATCGAGGAAGGAAGGAGAAAAGATACCGCAACTGAGTGACCTTCGTGAGTCCGGTGCAATCGAGCAAGATGCGGATATGGTAATGTTCCTTTATCGGCCAGAGTATTATGGTATCACAGCCAATGAAAATGGCGAAAGTAATAAAGGTGAAACCTATGTAAAGATTGCTAAGCATAGAAATGGTTCACTTGACAATATCAAATTGAAAGCCCTGTTACATATTCAAAAATTTGTAGAGTATACTGACGATGATTTTGGGGGAATGGGTGGTGGTAACTGGCGGCCAATTCCGCAGGATCAGGGGCCTGGTGCAGCTGGTGGTGATGCAAGATTATACATCCAGGCAGGTAGCAAAATGAATGATTTGCCAATGGATGATGGCGAAGAGTCGCCTTTTTAATTTGTCTGAGGTTGTTTCCCCGCATAACTGTGGGGATTTTTTTTGAACAGTTGCAACATCCTGTTCGGCAAATGAGTTTCAACTATTTTTACGGATGCAACTTCCTTACTTTTTTCTTGAATCAAGCGGACGGGTTGATGAATCGATTTCCCTGGCTGAAGAAACATCAAAGCACATCGTTAGTGTGCTACGAATGGCGAAAGGCGATCGACTGCATCTAACTGACGGTAAGGGACACCTGATCACAGCCGAAATCGATTCAGCACATAAAAAACATTGCATTGTAAAGGTGATTGAGGTATCGTCAGTCGCCCGCCATGGGTCGGCAGTTTCAATTGCCATTTCATTGCTAAAAAACAATAGCCGGTTTGAGTGGTTCCTGGAAAAATGTACAGAAATCGGGGTCTCAACAATACGACCTTTGTTGTGTGATCGTACGGAGCGTCAACATTTTCGTAAGGATCGCATGCAGGGAATATTGGTAAGTGCGATGTTACAAAGCCGTCAATCCTGGTTGCCGGAATTGCTGGATCCTCTTAAGTTTGACGAATACGCTGTCCAGGAACAGGATGCATTACGATTTATTGCGCATTGTGACGACGTAATGAAATCTGCATTAACTGCACAAACGCGAGCTGGCAAAATGGAAATTGCCATTGGACCAGAGGGCGATTTTACAGCAGATGAAATTTCAATTGCACTGGCAAAGGGATTCATTCCAGTTTCCCTTGGTGAAAACCGCTTGCGCAGTGAGACCGCCGGCGTTGTGGCGGCTACACTTCTTTGTATTGCGAGATGATAAAAATTATTCTCAAGTAGTGCTCGGTCGATCTTGCTCTAACCTTGGCTCATTGAGTTCGACGACGCGTTGCTTCTTATTAATTCGTTTTCGCATCGTCATGTTAAGCAACTCCACGATAAACGAGAAAGCCATTCCGAAGTAGATATAATTTTTTAAATGAAGTTCGTGTGCCTGATTACTATCCCATCCTTCCACAATCAGGCTTAGGCCGATCATCACCAAAAACGACAGCGCCAGCATTTTCAGCGTTGGATGTTTATGGATGAAGTTGGAGATTCGGGCACTGAACAGGAACATCACAAGCATTGCTATCACGACTGCCGCAATCATTATTTCCACGTGTTTTGCCGTACCGCCGGCAGTGATGATGCTATCGAAAGAGAAAACAGCGTCGATCAGCATGATCTGACCAATTGCCTGGCCCAGTGTGAGTGGTTTTTTATTTTGAGATGCTGCGTTTGGATCTTCCCCTTCAAGCTTGTGATGAATCTCCATCACGGATTTATAAATTAAGAACAAGCCTCCGGCAAGCATAACGATGCTGGCAAGGTCAAACCCTTTGCCCCAAATTGTGAATACTGCTTTGCCTTTTTGAGATAGAAGCCAGCCCAGCCCGAGCAAGAGAATGCTGCGGGAAATAATGCCGGTTATCATCCAAATCCTTCGCGATTTCTTTAGATCCTTTGGGTTTTTCAACCGGTTCATAATGATGCTGACAAAGATCACATTATCAATCCCCAGCACAACTTCAAGTACAACCAGAACAAGGAAACTCACCAGTGAATCGGCAGTAAATAATTCCTGCATGTTTAATTTTTAAATTTAGAGCCGCAAAAATACTTGTTTTCAAATAAGCCCCGCGCCGCGGATCTGCGGTAAGGGCACAATTTTTCGACTTGAATTCAGTTAATGTATAAATCTCATACCCCGTATCGATTCCACCTATACCCTTATTTGACCTCATAAGCTAAACCGTAACCAATGAAAAGGGTATTTATCTTCCTTCTTTGCACTATTTCCATTTCTGCCAACGCGCAGTTTTCAACCAATTCGAGCTCTATTAACCTTGCTGCAGGCTGGGTTCAGGATTTTCCGGGTCTTTCAGGCATTGGTCTGACCGGCGAGTATCGCATGTCAATTGCAGATGGTTGGGAAGGTGGCGTTGGAGCGAAGCGTCTTATAATGAAAGGTTTTCCGCGGACAGCAAGTGCTGAAGAATATACAAAGTCTACAACCATCGATTTTAATTTATACTACCTGCCGCTGAATACTGAATCTAATATCGTACGGGTTGGCGCAGGTTATGCTTTTTCCTTTTATCAAATTCGTAGATCTTTTCCCGTTACGGCAACAATAGCCGGCGAGAAGCAGACGAGCTGGCCGGTTCAGGATAATAAAGGTCGAACTTCCGGCATGAGTGTGATGGGTGAATACGAGCATCTTTTTTACAATTCAAATTTGTCCCTTGGCGTTCGGGCTGCGTGGTACAAGGCATATGACAGGGTGATCTATGTAGGGCCATTTGTGAATGTTAGGTTGGGAGAGTAGAGTTTTAAGCATTTGCGAATTGCGAATTTCTAATGTGCGAATTCATCCATTCGATTATACTCTTTGGTCCAAATGTGCAAAATATGCAATTGTGCAAAATACCTTCGGTCGATTAGT
>JACMLR010000066.1 GCA_014379515.1 Chitinophagaceae bacterium | reverse complement strand
TCCAACAAAACGCAGCGATAACGCTGGCGAACAGTGCCGCCACACTTTGGCAAGATGAATAGAACCCAACAGCTGTAGCTGTGTCTTTTCCATGTGCGATATTGGTAATCCACGCCTTTGCTATTCCTTCTGTTGCCGCTGCATA
Source organism: Chitinophagaceae bacterium (assembly GCA_014379515.1). GTDB lineage: Bacteria > Bacteroidota > Bacteroidia > Chitinophagales > Chitinophagaceae > Endoryza. The sequence continues at coordinate 2,136 of JACMLR010000066.1, read as the reverse complement.
AATTCCATATAGTCCGAATAATAGAAATAATAAGGTAGTGTTATTCGTGATGGCGAAACCAGTGTAAACTGCAGCAAAAATGAGGAGTCCCCCGATAAGCACTTTCTTTTTTCCAATGCGATCCGCAAGGATACCCAGTGGAAAAGAAAAAAGCGCATATACGAGGTTGTAGAAAATGTATGCGCCAATTGTTAACTCATCACTTCCACTGATCTGTTTCATTTTGAGAATCAAAAAAACATCGGAACTATTAGCCAGCGCAAAAATTACAAGGCCCGCGACGAGTTGACGATACTCCGGCGTTGCAACTTTTCTATAGGAGAAAAAAGAAAAGAAATTTCCTCTTGATAAGGATGTCCCAGTGATTTTTTTTTCTTTGAGCAAAAAAATTAATGCAACTGATATCAATCCCGGAACAGCAGCCAGGTAAAAAAGCGTTTTGTAATGTCCGGGATAGAAATACAAATATGCTAACGCGATTAAAGGCCCTATAACGGCTCCAAATGTATCCCACCCACGATGGAAGCCGAATACGCGGGCTTTGTTTTCCCTGGTTGAATTTTCAGACAACAACGCATCTCTTGCTGCTGTACGAATTCCTTTTCCTAATCGGTCGGTTGTTCGCGAAGCGAATATCCATAATGGGTATGCGAATATTACCATCATTGGTTTGGAGATCGCGCTTAATAAATACCCGAGTTTTACAAAAGGCAACCGAACCCCGCGTTCATCGCTCAGTTTTCCGAAATAGCCTTTAGTTAAACCAACAATGAATTCGGCTACACCTTCCAGTAAGCCAATCAAGATTATTGAAAAGCCGATTTCTTTCAGATAAACCGGGATAACCGGGTACAACATTTCACTGGCAATGTCTGCAAACATGCTAACCATCGACAGGATCCACACGGCTCTGGTAATGATTTTCATCATCAACAAATTAATGATTGCACTTGAATTAGAGACTTCCCGGAATGCGATTACCCCGGGCAAACACTTAAAAGTGTAACTTACTATGCGAGGATTGAAATAGAAGGCTGATAAATTTCCTTTACAGCGGTCACAATATCCACAATTTAGGCACGTTTAGCTGGTGGACTTGTTCTTAAAAAAACTATTGACTGGCAAGCATTTGGCTTTGTTTATTCGAATTATTTCCTTCAATTTTGCCTGCATTATAATCCTATCTAAAAACTGAGACTGATAAAATGGGACTATTCAACTTTTTTACCCAGGAAATCGCGATTGACCTGGGTACTGCCAATACCCTCATCATACATAACGATGAAGTCGTAGTAAACGAGCCAAGCATTGTCGCCCTCGATCGTAACAATCCCAAAAACGTGCTTGCTGTGGGCAAGAAAGCCCTGATGATGCACGAGAAAACCCACGAAAGCATCCGGACTGTTCGCCCACTGAAAGACGGTGTTATTGCCGATTTCAACGCTGCCGAATTGATGATCCGTGAATTGATAAAACTTGTCTATCCCAAAAAGCCACTGTTTCCACCGAGCTGGCGGATGATGATTTGCATCCCGTCTTCCATCACTGAAGTTGAGAAAAGAGCTGTTCGCGATAGTGCAGAGCAGGCTGGTGCAAAAGAAGTCTACCTGATTCACGAACCGATGGCCGCGGCTCTCGGTATCGGAATCGATGTGGAAGAGCCTGTTGGTAACATGATTATCGATATCGGCGGTGGTACAACCGGCATTACCGTCATTGCGCTTGCTGGTATCGTTTGCGATCAATCCATCCGAATTGCGGGTGACGAATTCACCGCAGATATTATGGAAGCGCTCCGCAGGTATCATAGCCTGTTGATTGGGGAACGCACCGCGGAACAAATCAAGATAAACATCGGCGCAGCCATGAAAGATCTTGAAACTCCTCCGGAAGATATACCGGTGAATGGCCGGGATCTCGTGACCGGTATTCCAAAGCAAATTATGGTTAGTTACCAGGAAATTGCTGAAGCACTCGACAAAAGCATTTTTAAAATAGAAGAAGCAATCCTGAAAGCGCTGGAGCAAACTCCGCCCGAACTTGCAGCCGATATTTATCGCCGCGGACTTTATCTTACTGGTGGTGGTGCACTTCTTCGTGGACTCGATAAACGACTCAGTCAAAAAATCAAACTGC
>JACMLR010000065.1 GCA_014379515.1 Chitinophagaceae bacterium | reverse complement strand
TAAATAAAAGATGCCTCTAATTCAGTTTGCATGTAATTATCGGGATGATGCGGAAAACCTTGTTGCGCTTTTCGCTGCGCATATAACTTGATCAAATCAAATGCAATTTCTTTGACTTTGGTTTTGGTTTTTTCTTTCAGTTTGTTCCAAACATCGCTACCTAGTTTATTTACTTTCGGAACAGAACCTTCTTTCCCGGTATACTTTGAAATTTTATGGAGCGAGTTGATATTTACATATAAGATATCGCTGTCCTTATAGATAATTCTAACTGCTTCCTGCAGTCTGCCATTCGCTTCTATCTTTTGCAGTCCGCTGTAGACACCGACTCCGTGATCAATATGCGTGACATAGTCGCCTGGTTGTAATTCACGGAGCGTCCGTAGCGTTAGCGCTTTATTTTTATTGTAAGCCTGCTTGACTTTGTACTTGTGGTATCGCTGAAATACCTGGTGATCGGTATAACAAACAACTTTGAGATCTTCATCAATAAAACCTTCATGTATAGAAACAGGAATCGGAATAAAGTTGATTTCTGCTTTAAGGTCTTCGAAGATGATATAGAGTCGCTCGAGCTGACGAGGGTTATCTGCAAATAAATAAATAGTAAACCCCTTCGCGCTCCAGCCTTTTAAATCTCGTATCAAAAAATCAAATTGCCGATTGAATGCGGGCTGCTGTTTCGTTGAAAACTGAAATTCCATTCCTTTGGAAAACAGAAGTCGTTCACTCCGCGATTCCAGTTGGGAAGCCTGGCCATATTCGATCAATGAAAATTTTTGCAGTCCGCGAACGGAATTATCCGCAGTGATAAAATCATCAACCGTGGCGACTTTAATCGTCTTCTCCTCCTCCTCCGCCATAACCATCCGGCGTGAATCTTTCTTATTGATGCTTTCAGCCGATTTCATTTCGTCCTGCACACGCAACCAGGTTTGCAAATCTTCTTCCTGTTGTACAATTCGTTCGTACATTAATTCCGGATCATTAATCCAGAAGACTGTATTGGCGGGAAGAAAATCAAACAGCGATACTTTCTCGCCGGTTTCAAATTGTGTTTCCACATTCGGTATAATTGATACCTGCAACAATTTCCGTTCGCTCAATTGAGTTTCTGGATCTACAATCCTTATCGAGTCGACATCGTTTCCGAATAATTCAATCCGATAAGGCTTTTCGTTCCCAAAAGAATAAATATCGAGAATACCTCCACGCAGCGCAAACTGACCTGGTTCATATACAAAGTCAGTTCGATCAAATCCATAATTAACCAACTTCTGCATCAATCCATCGACATCCAGGACATCGTTTGTCTTGATATGAATCATATTGGCTGAAAGCCGGGATGAGAGAACTACTTTTTCAAACAATGCTTCCGGGTAAGTTATCAATGCGCCGACCCGATCACCCATTGGAGCAGCAAACTTTGTGAGCGCTTCGGTCCGAAGCATCACATGGGACGAGTTAAGAAGGCGAAAGTTTTTTCGATTTTTAAAAGACGAAGGATAGTAAAATAAATTGAGTGCGCCGGTTAGGCTTTCAAGCGAATTGTGCATATATGCCGCCGCTTCCGCATCATCACAAACAATGACATGATTTAATGTGCCGCAATTCGGGTGAAGAAAAATGCCTGCGATTGTAAATGCCGGGCTGCTGCCGTGAAGATTTTTGAGACTTATCTGCTGGGGTTGGGCAAATGATAGCTTGTCCGCCAGTTGAAAAAGGCGGGGGGAATTTTTATACTGATCCAGCAACATCTCCAAATTCATAACTCGGCCGCAAATATACTGACGAATGACCAAAATACCGTGGCAAGCTTGCAAACCCTGCCTCCCAAATAACCGTATTTAAGTTATCGGTGGTTCGTTTGGCTATGGCAAAAAGAAGTAAAATTGAGTAACTTGCCAGAACCCCGATTGAAAACGTTTTCACCATAAATCGTACAAATGAAAAAGCGGACCGTAGGAATTGTATTGGCACTCGCAGCAATGGCTGGTTCTATTATTTATTACCCCAATTTCAACTCGCCAAACCGTTCTCACGGTATCGTCAACGAGCTTATTGAAGAGGAGGACGAAGAGAAGCGCGAGCCCGAGCAGCTATCCTTTTTTGTTGAACAACGTTGGAAGCGTGATTTAGAACTGTTGCGCGATCCGCAAACTGGCCGGATACCTGAATACATCCGTGACCAGGAACTGAAACAAGCACGTACGATTCCGCAAAAAGAAAGCCTCGTTTCTGGTCCTCAAAATCTAAATACTTACAGTGAAGCGGGCCCCGATAACATTGGCGGTAGAACAAGAGCTGTAGCTTTCGACCGCCGATACAATGGAACAACCAACCGAATCATTCTCTCGGGTTCGGTCAGTGGCGGGATATTTCGTACCACTGACGGCGGAACTTCCTGGACAAGAGTTAGTCCAACTGATGATATTCATAATCTAACAGCATTGGCGCAGGATCCACGTGCCGGGCAGCAAGACACATGGTATGCAGGGGGCGGAGAATTTATCGGCAACTCTGCAAGCGGCCTCGATGGCGCTTCTGCATATTTAGGATTTGGTATTTGGAAGTCGGTAAATAACGGGCTTACCTGGACCAAACTCACCAGAGTCGTGACCGATATTAATGGAACTACGATAATCGGTGGCGGTGCACTTGAAGCATTCGATCATCCCTTTGATATTGTTCATAAAATTGAAGTTAATTCAACTAACGGTCATGTATATGTTGGTGGCCACCGTCGGCTAGTGCGTTCAATTGATGGCGGTATAACCTGGAACGTAGTTTTCACTGGCACTCAACCAGCGACCTCTGCAACAGGACAAATGGATATTGTTACCAGAACAACGGATGGCAGGCTCTACCTGGGAGTAAACGGTGGATTTCCCGATCCTGATAAGCGCGGGGTTTGGACGTCTACAAACGGAACCACCTGGACGAGAATGGCAGGCGGCCCGACAATCAACGTCGATTCGGTTGCGAATTGGAGAGGAAATGCTTCGGACGGGAACAGCCGCCGGATCATAATGGCGCTCGCTCCGTCAAACCAAAATACTTTATTTATTACCTACGAAAATGGCCTCGATCATTCGAGTCCATCAAATAAACCTGAAGTTGATTTGTATCGTTACGATGCAGGCGGAAACACCTGGACAAACCTATCCGCTAACGTTCCAGATTTCCCGGGTCAAATGGATGGTGTCGACCCATTTCTTACGCAGGGAGGATACAACCTGATGATTGCAGTTAAACCCAATGATCCTAATACTGTCTTCCTCGGAGGTGTTAATCTTTTTCGGTCAACGAGCGGTTTTACAAATACGACTTCAACAGCATGGATCGGTGGATACGGTCCAACTTCACTTACAACCGGTTTAAATGTTTATGGCAGTCAGAATAATCCGGATGATATACTAAAATGGAGCCACCCGGATATGCATGCGCTTGCATTTGATCCAAGTAATCCGAACCGGGCAATCAGTGCTAATGATGGTGGCTTACAAGTGAGTGATAACATTCTTGCAAACATTGCCGGACCGGAGCCTGTTAGCTGGAACGTTTTGACAGATTATCAAACGCTTCAATATTATCATGTAGCAATGGATCCGGGTAGCGGCAGAAATAATTTTGTTGGTGGCGCGCAGGACAACGGTACACGTTTTCGTGATGCAACAGGAGTTTTGGGTTCGCCGACTGGCAACAGTCATTTTCGGCTATTAAGTGGTGATGGAGCTGCGTCAGGAATAGCCAGTGTAACTGGTACTACTCAAAATGTTTTTGGGTCTACGCAACAGGGAAATATTATCCGGGCAACCATGTCGCCGGGAAGTGTAACGGGTGGAACAATCCGACCGAATGGACTTACCGCAAATCCAGATGGCGGCTTCGGCGATTTTGTTACTTACTTTAAGATCGATTTTGATAATACGAATGACCTGTACTATGTAAACTTCAATCGCCTGTTCCGAACTACAGCTTCTAACACTGTTACGTCTTCAACCTGGACGGAGCTGACTGGAATTCGCACCGCAGTAAATCCGGGAAATCCTACAGCAGGAACGAATATTAGTATCAGCACGCTTGAACTTAGTCGCGGCGCATATGTCGCAAGCCACGCTCTTTTCATCGGTACCAGTAATGGTAAAATTTTCCGTCTCGATGATCCGAGAAATGCGGCGGCAACAAAAGCACCCGTAAATATTACACCAACAGGATTAACGGGATACATAAGTGATATTGCCGTCAACCCAAATAATGATGAGGAAGTAATGGCGGTTGTCTCGAATTACGGTGTTGCAAGCATTTGGTGGACCCAAAACGCGAAAAGCGCAACGCCGGTCTGGATCCGTGCCGAAGGAAATCTGTCATTGCCATCCATTAGGAGTTGCGCAATCGTTGTGAAGAAAGATGGAGCGAATGCTTCCGCTGTTGAATATTATGTAGGCACGTCTGTTGGATTATACAGTGCAGTCAACATTCAAACGCTTCCTGCAGTCGGTGGAACGATTAGTCCGGCGTGGGTACGCGAGGGTGGTGCAGTGTTGAATTTTGCGTTGGTTACTTCACTTGATTATCGTCCGCAGGACAATGTATTGTTGGTCGGCACGCATGGCAATGGTATGTACTTCGCAAGCACCGGTACGCCGGACTATCGACCGAATCAAACAACCGGATTACCTGATCCGGTAAGAAATGATAAGAAATTTATCCGCACGGCATATCCAACGATGACCAGAAATGATGTTAGCTACCAGATCGGAGATATGTTTACAGTAAAACGATTGATAGTTCGCGTTCATTCAATTTCAGGACAGGAAGTTTATCGGAAAGAAACGGGATATGTAAACGGAACTGTGGATGTCAGAAAACTTGGTGCCGGAACATATATACTCTCTATTACAAGTGACGACTACAAACAACAATTCGTCCGGCAATTTGTGAAAGAATAACTAATTGATTGAAATCAACCCTTCAGATGATACTTCTGAAGGGTTTTTCGCATCTTAAAATAGATTTAGTCTTAAAACCGAATAATGAAATCACTTCTTTATATATTATTAATGTACATACCAATGTCTTCCAACCAAAATGGAAAAGGCGGTATAGTGCGCGGGTATGCCTATGTAACGGAAAGTTTTCGGGGCGCACAAATAAAAGTAACCGATGAAAATGGCCGCGACAAAGTTGAACCAACCCAGATGCATAAAAGCTACCAGTTTTATGTTGAGCTACGCAAGGGAGTGACCATCGAACCACAAATTATCTGGATTGATGGTATTGCATATAAAGCCTCTTTTCAAACCGTTGATAAAGTTCCTGTATTGAATCGGACAGAAACGATTGGCAATAATAGCAACGTGGACACGCTCGTTGCAAAAACAACAAACGCTGTTCTTCATTTGTGGCAGGATGGTTTAGCACAAACAACAAATAAACCAGAATTAAAAAAAATCGGATTAGATTATTTGTGTGAGGGTAAGAAGTATAGATTTTTGTTTAAAGACGCTATAAATTTAGCACCGAGAATATTACAATAATGCATTAGATTGCATTAACGATTGCTTGCTATTCATGCAGCAAAGATGAGCGGCTATAGAGCCGCTCACTTTTTTTGTATCAACTCCGGTACATTTGCTTCTCAACTAAAATGCTCCAATGTTACAACCCTGGCGTACGGCTAAGGTGATCAGGATAAAAGACGAGACTTCCTCCACCCGCAGTTTTTGGTTTGAAGTTCCCGAACTGAAAAGCTTCGAGTTCAAACCGGGGCAGTTTGTTACACTTGATTTGCCTATTAACGAAAAGCCCAGCCGGCGTTGGAGAAGTTATTCGATTGCGAGCTGGCCAAACGGGTCAAACGTATTTGAACTAATTATCGTGAAGCTGGAAGAAGGTGCAGGTACAAATTATCTTTTTAATGAGGTCACTCCCGGAGTCGAATTGAAATTTCGTGGAGCCCAGGGCGTTTTTGTTTTACCAACTTCGCTTGATAAAGATGTGTTTTTGATTTGTACGGGAACCGGCATTGCTCCCTTTCGGAGTATGATTCATTATATCCAAGACTTCGATGTACCACATAAAAACATTTACCTGGTTTTCGGATGCCGTACAAAAAATGACTTGTTGTACTTCGATGAATTGACAGCCTTGCAGGCGGAATTGAAAGGATTTTATTACATGCCGACTCTTTCCAGAGAAGACTGGGAAGGCAGGCGTGGATATGTCCACAGTGCCTATGAAGAAATAATCAATAAAAAAACTGCAGAGGATAATTTATTACTTGCTGCGGATTTTTATTTGTGTGGTTGGAAGAATATGATAGATGAAGCCAAACAAAGAATACTCTCGCTTGGGTATGAGAAAAAATCAATTCACCAGGAATTATACGGCTAATATTAAAGCTGTGATTGCTTCTTTGTAACAGAAGGATCCATTAATTTTTTGCGGTAAGAAACATCCGGATTTTTTTCCGATATTTTCTCATCTGTCGCGGCAGTAATCGGGATGACAGGAATACCTGATGTATCCATTGTCTTTAATAAATCAATCTTCTCTCGTTGCAGCTGCAGAATCTCTGCATGACTATCGAGCATTTCTTTCTCGAGGTCGTTCAATTTAAGTTTGAGAGAGTGGGCTTTATTGCCGCGGATGATGAATCCAAGAGTGGCAAATATGATCGCAACAGCGGGAAGGACAAAGATATTGACGGTTATAGCGATAACAAGCATAAACGTTGTGTTTCAGCGTTACCTACGATGCAACTAAAGGCACGCGAGTAATAAGATGAATAAAGTTACAGGCTTTTCACATAACAACTCGCGCTATCACAAAATAAAATCATCGTATTTGTTTCGCAATCATTTGCTTGACATCGCTAATTGGAATCCGTTCTTGTTGCATGTTGTCGCGGTATCGTATAGTTACGGTGTTGTCTTCTTTGCTTTGATGATCGACCGTTATGCAGAACGGAGTTCCAAGCGCATCCATCCTGCGATAGCGTTTACCGATCGTATCTTTCTCTTCGTAAAAACACTTAAACTCACTTTTACAATCGTTCATAATTGCCCGGGCAATTTCCGGCAAACCATCTTTTTTTGTTAGTGGAAGGATTGCAAGTTTGATAGGTGCGAGCTTTGGAGGAAACTGCAAAACCACACGCGTGTCTGGTTTTTCGGGTGTGCCTAATTCTTCTTCCCTATAAGAGTTACTCATTACAAGAAGAAACATTCTATCCAATCCTATTGAAGTTTCGACTACATATGGTATGTAGTTGCCGATTGGCTTTCCGGTCGATTCGTCGAGATCATTATCAAAATATTGCAACTTCTTTTTACTGAATTGCTGGTGTTGCGTCAGATCGAAGTCGCCGCGCGAATGGATTCCTTCAACTTCTTTGAATCCTATCGGGAATTCAAATTCAATATCACATGCTGCTTTCGCATAGTGCGCGAGCTTAACGTGATCATGAAAACGATATTTCTCTGCCGGAATTCCCAGATCCTGGTGCCACTTCATTCTTTCGGTTTTCCAGTATTCATACCATTGGCCTTCGGTACCGGGGCGGATAAAAAATTGCATTTCCATTTGTTCGAATTCGCGCATTCGAAAAATGAATTGTCGTGCAACGATTTCGTTACGAAACGCTTTTCCTATTTGCGCAATTCCAAACGGAACTTTCATGCGTCCCGTTTTCTGAACGTTCAAGAAATTAACAAAAATCCCCTGTGCGGTTTCGGGCCGTAAATAAACTTTATTGTCTGCATCGTCAGCAGAAGCTGTTGACCCAAATTCTGTGGCAAACATCAGGTTGAATTGACGAATATCAGTCCAGTTGGATGTTTCACTAATGGCGCATTTGATCTTATGATCTTCAATTAGCTTTTTCAGCCCGGCAAAATCGTCCTGTGCAATCAACGCTTCCATCACTTCGATAATCGCTTCGCCTTCTTCTGTTTTACCGTCTGCTTTTAATTTATCGACATACCCCTCGATGAGGTGATCAACACGGTATCTCTTTTTGCTGTCTTTATTGTCGATCATTGGGTCGTTGAAATTATCAACGTGACCACTGGCTTTCCACGTTGTCGGGTGCATGAAAATGGCAGCATCAATACCGACAATGTTTTCCTGCATCTGCGTCATGCTCTTCCACCAATGATCCTTGATGTTTTTTTTGAGTTCACTTCCCCACTGGCCATAATCATACACTGCGGCCAATCCATCGTAAATTTCGCTGGATGGAAAAATAAAGCCGTATTCTTTTGAGTGGGATATGATTGCCAGAAATCTATTCGTATCATTTGCCATAGCGGCAAAGATAATCGCAGAGAAATAAACCGAAAATTGTATTTGATTATTGCGGCAAATCTTTTGGAGGTTCCTCCGGAGTCTTAACTTCTATGACCGTCTTTTTTTCCGGCAATGCCTGAATCGATTTTTCGGATTCAATTTCAATCTCCTGCACCCATACAGCATAGTCGTTTGGATAGATCCGCGAGCCGCGATTAATAACATAGGCGTGGGTGAAGACTGCCCCGAAATAAAGAATCATCGCCGAATAATAAACCCATACCAAGATAAGAATGATTGAACCTGCAGCGCCATACGAAGTGGATAGTTTGCTTTGACCAAGATAAAATCCAATCAGGAACTTCCCGATCATAAACAATGCTGCGGTTGTAAATGCACCTGCACGAATATGCCGCCACTTTATTCGCGCATCTGGTAACACCTTAAATATGATCGCAAACAAAAACGACGTGATCAAAAAGGTTAGCAACAAATTAAACGAATATGCAACATATACACTCACTTTCGGAAACTGCAACGTCAACCGTTCGATCAATATATCCATCAAGCTGTTGATGATTAAAGAAACCAGCAATAAGAAACCAAGACTGATCACGATTGAAAAGGATAGTAAACGATTCAACAATAATTTAAGGATACCCCATTTTTTTCTTGGCTTCGCTTTCAATTTCCAAATGGAATTAATTGAATCCTGGATCTCACTAAACACGCTGGTTGCACCAATAAGCAAAGTGACGATACCGACAATTGCCACAATTTTGCTATCATTCGATAACGCTGCAGCACGAATTGCTTCCTGTATCTGTAATGCTGCTTCACTACCCACAAAACTTTGTATCTGGTGATAAAGTGATCCCTCAATAGCATCTCTTCGCCAAAAAATATCACTCACTGCGATGATGATAATTAGCATCGCCGGTAAAGAGAATATGGTGTAATAAGCCAGTGCAGCACTTAGCTTCAACACACGATAATCAATAAAATCGGAGAACGATTGTTTTAATATGCTCCAGGTATTCTTGAAGGCTGACCTCATTTCAGTTTATCATTATTTATATGACGCTCTGCATCACGCAAATTCTTTCTGTCCATGCTGCGTTGCAAAGCGTCTGCAAGATTCACACCAGTTTGATTAGCGAGACAAATCAACACCCACAACACATCGGCCATCTCTTCATCAAGTTTGCGTTCTTGATCTGATTCTTTGAACGATTGCTCTCCATAAATACGAACCATCAACCTGGAAAGTTCACCAACTTCTTCCATTAATATACCGAGGTTCGTCAACTCACTGAAATAACGCACTCCTACCTGCTTGATCCACGTGTCAACTTTCTGTTGCGCCTCATTCAACGTAATATCATTCATCATTCCTTATTTTTTGTATCGATGATAATTGTTACCGGGCCGTCATTTAATAAGTCAACCTGCATATCGGCACCAAATTCCCCGGTCCCGATCGGTTTGCCCAGATCTTTTTCCAATTGCACAATCAGTTGCTGGTATATTGGAACTGCTCTATCAGGCTTGCTGGCTTTGATATATGAAGGCCGGTTTCCTTTTTTGGTCGCTGCATGAAGGGTAAATTGACTTACAAGAATGAGTTCGCCGCCGGTTTCGAGCACCGACACGTTCATTACACCATTGGCGTCGTTAAAAAGGCGAAGATTGACAATTTTGGCGCTGAGCCAGACAATATCCTCTGTTGTATCAGCGTCTTCTATTCCGACCAGGACCAACAAACCATTCCCGATTAAGGATCGTACTATATTATTGATAGTAACACTGGCACGGGTAACCCGTTGAATGACTGCCCGCATAGAAATGAAGAAATTTTACCTTTATGAAATGAAGATAGACGTTTCAAAAGAAATTCGATTTAAAACTGCCCGCAGTGGCGGTGCTGGCGGTCAAAACGTCAACAAGGTTGAAACAATGGTAGAAGGTTATTTCGATATTGCCTCTTCGCAGCTACTTCGCCCCGATCAGAAGGCGTTGGTAATGAATAAACTAGTTTCTAAAACGAATTCGGAAGGATTTTTGCAAGTGAAGAGCCAGGTGCACCGAAGCCAACTCGAAAACAAGGCTGAAGTTGTCCGGAAAACCAATGCTTTGATCGAGCAAGCGCTAAAAAAAGAGAAGAAACGAGTCCCGACGAAGGTGAGCAAAGCAGCGAAAGAAAAAAGACTTGATTCAAAGAAAAAAGTATCCGAACATAAGCAGAACCGCAAAAAGTTTACGCATAAAGATCTCTAATACCCTATTATGAAACACCCGTTAGGCAATCTATCTGCATTTTTTTACGTCACGCTCGCCGGCCTGTTGCTTATTACCTCCTGCAAAAAAGATTACAGCGCGGAAGATGTTGTCATTCCACCTGAAGTAAAAGATCATAACCTGGTGCTGAATTTTCGCGCCGTTGTGGACACCAACTTGCTGGAATTCGGCGATACCTATCGCAATAACTTCAAGGAAAATTACTCTGTAAATACCTTTAAATTTTACATTCACGGCATTGAACTCATCAATACAGATTCCAACAAAACTGTTCAGGTTGCCGCGGGTCAGTACTTTCTTGTCGACTTTAAAGATCCTTCAACAACGCGTCTCGAATTAACCGTCTTCCCTTATAAATACAATCGAATTACTTTTACTATTGGTGTAGATAGTATTCGAAATGTGAGTGGCGCTCAAACCGGTGCTTTGGATCCGGCAAAAGGGATGTTTTGGACCTGGAGCACGGGATATATCATGGCGAAACTTGAAGGTAATTTCGGTGCCACCGCATTTGAATATCACATAGGTGGCTTTAGTGGGACCAATAATGTATTGAAAAAACCTATCTTACTTTTTCCGTTTGCACAGAACCTGGACATGAAACCAGAAAAGACAAGTGAATTGGTGATTTCTGCGAATGCGAACAGCTGGTTTTACAATCCACATGAAATTCGCCTCAGTGTGAACCCGGTTTGTACAACACCTGGAATTCTTGCAAAACAGATATCTGAAAATTATTCGAAGATGTTTACCGTAGATAGTGTATCAAACGACTAAGCTTGACCGCAAAATGGATCATAAGAATCGTCTTCGCTATTGTTGCCTGCGTGGTGATAATTTCCGCATGTAGAAAAACAGATAGCAACCCGGGACCGAAGTACATCGAATTCAAAGTTCCTTCAGGCTTCCCGGCACCCAACTATAATTTCGCTACTAATCCTTTAACACAACAGGCTTTCGATCTGGGCAAAAAACTTTTCTACGATGGCCGTTTATCAAAGGATGGAAACTTCCCTTGCGCGTCCTGTCACCAACAATTGGCAGGATTTGCAAATTTTGATCATGACCTGAGCCATGGTTTCGATAATCAATTCACCACCCGTAACGCACCGCCATTGTTCAATTTGGTGTGGCATAAAGAAATGCATTGGGATGGCGGCATCAATCACATCGAAGTACAACCGCTTGCGCCAATTACAGCGCCAAACGAAATGGCAGAAGAGATCAATACTGTGATAGCAAAACTACAAGCAGATTCAAGCTATCCTCAACTGTTTCGCGCAGCATTTGGAAATAGTACGATCAGTAGTCAACAAATTTTACTGGCGCTTACGCAGTTCGTCGGGTCAATGGTATCTGCAAACAGTAAATACGACAAAGTAAATCGGGGCGAAGCAGAATTCACCGAAATTGAGAAAACAGGTTATGCTCTTTTCAAAGAGAAGAAATGTAATTCCTGCCACGCCGAACCGCTATTTACTGATATGAGTTTTCGAAATACGGGCATTCCTGTAAAGCCAGCTTTAATGGATTTAGGAAGAATGCGGATCACTAATAAGTCGGAAGATTCATTGAAATTTAAGGTGCCGAGTTTGCGAAATGTGCGCGTCAGTTTCCCCTATGGGCATGACGGTAGATTTCCTGCGATTAAGAGTATGTTAGATCATTATAGCAGTGGAGTTCAGGACGGACCATCTGTTGATCCATTGGTAAAAAATAAAATTGCGTTGACAGAACTTGATAAATTCTACCTAACGCAATTCCTTTATACGCTAACTGATTCGAGTTTCCTGCAGGACAAACGATTTGCACAACCTGAATAGATCAGATCTTGCGTTTACCTTTTAACCCGTCAAAAATTGTTTTCTGATTACCGATCTCGGCCTGCTGAGCAACCTGTGCTTTTTTGTTTTCTGCGAGTTTATCTTCGAGATTTTTGATTTTCCTTTCAAGGTCGCGTTGATCGTCGATTAGGTTGTCCAATTTCTTCTCCGCTTTCTTTATGTTCTTGTCCTGATTCTCAATCTCTGCTTCAAGGTTATAGGCTTCAAAGGCAGGAGTCATTCGATTGAGAAACGCTTTGCCATCTTCAATACCCGTGCGATCTTCAGGAACACGATCACTTAATGATTCATTTGCTTTACTGACGATAAGGTGAACGAGTGAGACATCCTTTTCTTTGCGGCTTTTGCGTTCCACCTGGAAATGCACATCCTTATTTGAAGTGTCTCGGTCGTCCATTTTCACACCTTTGAAAGAATAGGTTCCTTTGGAGGATGATATTTTATAGCCTTTCTTAGCCATGTAGTCTTTGATCGCTTCTTCAACCACCTCGGGTGGATAAGGCAATTCGAGTACCGCAGCAACGTGTTGCTTTCGCTGGTGTTCCGCCTTCGCTTCGTACGCCTGACCAAAGGACGACGCGCAGGTTAATGCAAACACCAAAAATGTAAAGATCGTTTTCATAATCAGAAGTTTGATCAAAGATACAAATGACAGGCACAATGGTTGCACCGTGCCTCAAACCAAGCTTAAATCGTATTTTCGGCCATCCTTTTAAAACACACCCTGGTTTGAGTAGTATTAAAAAATTGGCGGGACAAACAATCTGGTATGGAGCACCCCGCATATTTGCGCGATTCCTGAATTTTGGGGTTAGCCTACTGGGTTTTCAGCTATTCGATCCGAACGGTTCCTATCCTTACACCCAGGTGTATGCGGTAATCCCTTTTTTAAATATCTTATTCACCTACGGTCTCGAAACAAGTTATTTCCGGTTCGCTCAAACACACGATAGGAAAAAACTGTATAACACGCTCACTGTTTCAATGCTTGTTTCAAGTTTGCTACTTACTGGCGTGTTATTTCTTTTAAAAGATCCGCTGACCTCATTTATGGGAATGGACGATCATCCACAATACATTACCTGGATGATCTGGATTATCTTTTTTGATACACTTTACACACTCCCGCTTAGTAAACTTAGACTAGAGGAACGTCCACGCAAGTATGCATTCGTGAATGTGTTTTCGATACTGCTGAATATCGCGCTCGTGCTTTTTTTCTTTTATGTTGCCCGTCCGGCATATGAAAAAGATCCCGATTCTTTTTTTGCATGGTTCTATGATCCAGCGGTTGGGATTGGCTATTTTCTTTTGGCCAATTTAATTGCAAGCGGCGTAACACTTCTTCTTCTGTATCGCGAATTTGCATCCTTTCGTTTTGATTTTGATAAGAAGCTTTGGAAAGAAGTTATGTACTATTCCTATCCACTTATCATTGTTGGCTTTGGCGGACAGATAAATGAATTATTGAGCCGGGTTGTTTATCAGCGCGTGCTTGATGTCGGAGAAAAGCAGGAACAATTTGAGCTAGGCGTCTTTGGCGCAAATTATAAACTCGCCGTGCTCATTACCATTTTTATCCAGGTTTTTCGCCTGGCTGCAGAGCCGTTTTTCTTCAACCAATCAAAAAGTGAAGGCGCACAACGCTCCTATGCCAGGGTAATGAAATTCTTTGTTATCGCTTGTTGTTTTATGTTCCTCGTAGTTGTGTTATTTCTTGATTTGTGGAAGGGATTGATTGCATCAAAATATCCGGAATATGCACAGGGAATATATATCGTGCCTATACTTGCAATGGGCAGTATCTTCCTGGGTATTTATTATAACCTTTCGATTTGGTATAAATTGACGAATCGAAATATGTTCGGTGCTTATATCACTATTTCCGGTGCTATTATCACCATCGTCTTAAATATCATCCTGATTCCGAAGTTTCATTACATGGGCGCAGCATGGGCCACATTTATTTGCTACGCGTTTATGATGGTGGCGAGCTATATCCAGGGGCAGAAATACTATCCTGTACCTTATGCTAAAAAGAAATTGATAACGTACATCGTTATTTGCGCCCTCATCTATATTATCCATGAGGTGATTGTCCGAAATATCAATTCAGCGGCTCGTTTTTACATACCTATATATTATATCTCGGCGGCAGTGCTGTTTGGGCTGTTCTTGTTATTAATTCTTAAGGTGGAGCGGAAAGAACTGCAACGATTACCCTTTCTTGGCAAGTGGCTATATCGTGCAGCTTAAGTTAAAAAAGGATTATGCTGTTTCTCATAACCAATCGTTGTTGTAGGTCCATGGCCTGAATGAACAACCGTGTCATCTGGCAAAACAAATAATTTCTCCTGGATGCTTTTGAGCAAGGAAGAATGATTACCGCCGGGAAGATCGGTACGGCCGATACTTTCACGGAAAAGTACATCTCCCCCAATAACAAACTTCTGCTCTTTGCAGTAAAAGACGATACTACCGGGCGAATGGCCGGGAGTAAGAAATACATCGAGGACGTCTTCTCCAATTACTACCTGGTCACCCTCATTTAGATAAATCAAATCGCCACTATAATTTTCAAAAGGAAGTCCCCAGCTTTTGCCGCTGATTGGCGCATAATTAAGTACCGGTTTCTCGAGTTCATGGAGATGAAGCGAGAGTCCAAATGTTTGATGCACGAATTTATTTCCGAAAACATGATCGAGATGGCAGTGAGTATTTAACAATTTTTTGGGCAGCAGCTTTTGAGTCTCTATGAAATGATTCAGTTCTGCTTTCTCTTCTGGAAAATAACAGCCGGGATCGACAATTGCGCACCAACCTTGTTCATTATAAATTACGTATGTGTTCTCTTGAACAGGACTGAATGTAAACTGTTTTATCGTCAGCATAACGTACCCTTTTTGACTACCTCCAAAATTTGACTGAAAACGAGGATTTGTTTTTACCTTTAAAAATATTAAAGATCGGATATGCAATTTCAACAGTTTAAGTTTACCGCGAAAGAATTATTGACGATGTGCCTGGTTTGTTTGGCTGGATATTCTTCAATCGCCCAGGTCAGCACGGTGGAGTTTGGCAAAAACAGGGTTCAGTATCGCAAGTTTAAGTGGCAATACCTCCAGACCAACAATTTCAATACATACTTCTACGAAGACGGAAAGACAATCGCCAACTATGTGTTGCAAGTAGCAGAGAAGGAACTGCCAGAGATCGAACAGTTTGTTGAATATGGCCTGCAGCGCCGCGCAAACATTGTTATCTACAACCATTTTAATGAAATGGAGCAGTCCAACATCGGGCTGAACACGGATTGGCAAACTGCAGGTGGTATCACTAAGCTTGTCAATAACAAAATGATTGTTTACTTCAACGGAAACCACGCTGATTTGCGCAGGCAGATCAGGCAGGGCATTGCTCGCACGTTGGTTGAAAATATTCTTTTTGGTGATGACCTTGGAGAGTTTGCTGCCAACCAGACGCTACTCGATCTTCCCAAGTGGTTGGTGGATGGTTACATTGATTATGTAGCCGAAGACTGGAACCCACAGTTGGATGATGAGCTTAAATCGGCTTTACTCTCGGGTGAATACAAAAATTTTTACCAGTTTGCTCATGAAAAGCCGTTACTGGCCGGACACGCTTTCTGGTATTATTTTGCAAACAAACACAAGAAGGAAAATGTCACTTATTTCCTTTACCTGGCCCGGGTTTATCGCAATCTAAATAGTGCGTCTCAGCGCATTGCTAAAATGAAGTTTAAGGACGTGTTGAAGGCGTTCATGGTAGAGAATGAAGAACTATACGCTAAAGATTTGCGCGGTCGTCGCGATATTCCCAAAGGAACAGTATCAATCGTTGAGGAAGTAAGTAAGAATCGCGATTTTCTGCATTTCAGTGCTAATCCTGCACCGCGAAGTATGACCTACGCGGTTGTTGAATATATAAAGGGTCAGTATTGCGTGGTTTTGTATGAAAACATGGTCGATCGCAAGGTGCTGCTGAAAACTGGTGTCCGAGTTGCTGAAAACGAAATCAATCCAAATTACCCGCTTTTAGCATGGGATGGCAAAGGAACCCGGCTTGCCTGCGTGTACTGGAGCGGCGGGCAAACAAAACTATTTGTTTACGATCTGATCGCTCGATTCAAACCGGTAAAACAAGACCTCACCCATTTTGAGCAAGTACAGGACATGAAATTCATGCTCAATTCGAACACGCTGTTGCTTAGCGCAGTTCGCAAAGGTCAGCCCGACATCTTTGTTTATGATATTGAAAAGGATAAGTTCGAACAGGTAACAAACGATGCGTATGCAGATCTCGATGCATCTTTCGTGGCGTTTCCGAATAAACAGGGAATCCTGTTTTCATCCAATCGTCCTAATCCATATGCAACTGGTGCCGACACCGGGTACGCATCCAATCGTTTCAATGTATTTCTCGCGGATAATTACAGCAAGAATGAGTTTCGCCAGATTAGTCAATTGACAAATTTGAAATTTGGCAATGCTCGATACCCTATGCAATACAACACCTCACACTTTACATTTATTAGTGATGAAACGGGTATTTCCAACCGATTTGCCGGTTTCTTCAGCACTGAGCGTGCGGGATTGGATAGCGTGTATGTTGTTGGAGAAGAATTTCTCCGGAATCCAGACGACCGCGAATTAGACTCAACGTTGAAAGCCTGGGGCAAAACGGAACCGGATTCTGTTTTTGCTTATTCTGTTACAAACGACTCCGCATATGTGTTCCCCATTACCAACTATCAAAGCGCATTAAAAGAAACAAAGATTGCGGGCGACAACGGCCAGGTGAGTGAGGTTCGTCAGCAGGGAAATCTGAAATTTCTTTATCGATTAAAAGTAGACGAAACAACATTGCGTCGCCGAAATATCAACCCGCGCCCAACCGATTATCGTAAACAAACCATCGCAGACGCGCAACTCGCCGAGGGCGAGCAGATCGATTATCGCGATGAAAACAAAGTTGCCGACACTTCCAGCAAAGCAAAAGACTTTTTTGACACGGGTTTTGAAAGCGAAAAGGAAGACTCAATCCGAAAAGCAGAACGTATAAATGAAGCTACTGAGGTTGAATCGGTTCTTAAACGCGCGAAGTTGTTCGATTACAAACTGAAATTCGCAGCGGATAATTTTTCTGCCGCATTTAATAATGATGTTCTTATCAATCGCTATCAGCCATATACTGGTTCGTTGCCAGTGATATTGCAAAGTGGCGGTGCTTTCAATGGAATGCTTAAGGCTTCCGTTTTTGATTTGTTTGAAGACATTCGCTTTTCAGGTGCAGTTCGTTTACCATTAATTGGTGGTACCGGAACAGGCGCAAGTATTGGCGGCGGTGGTGGTGGAGTCGGCGTGTACGTTCCGGTCAACCAATCACTTTTCGATGGTGGCGGAGAATGGTATGCACGGGTGGACTATCTGAAACGTCGAATGGATTATTCATTTATCTATTATCGACAAACAAATATTGGCGCGGTAACTGGTATCAACGGGAACAATAAAGAATACGAAGCAAAACAGTTCAGTAACTTATACCAGGGTGTTATCAAATATCCGCTTGACAGAGTTAGAAGCATTCGCATCTCTGCTGGTGTAAGGATGGATAAATATATTATTCGCGCCGCTAATTTTGATTCAAGCGCGTTAACGCTTGGGGATATCAACAAGCAAACATTTGCACTTGCCCGTATCGAATGGATACATGATAATGCTATCATGAAAACGACCAACATCATGAACGGCTTTCGCTATAAAGTGTATGCTGATGTGATGTCGCAAATCAATGAACCGCGTGCAGGGCTTGATTTGAAGAAAGGAGCTTTTAATTTTAATCTCGGAGCCGACGTTCGTTATTACTATCCCATATTCAGGAACTTTATCTGGGCAGGTAGGGCGGCTGCAGATTTCTCTTTGGGTGAGCAAAAGATCATTTATTACCTGGGTGGTGTGGATGGTTGGATGTTCCCTAAATACAGTGAGAAGCCAAGTCCAAACTCAGGTGCAGGCGCTTCCAATTTTTATGCATATCAGTCGCTCGCTGTCAATTTGCGCGGCTTCCCGCAGAATGCGGCTAACGGAAATAATGCGTTTATCCTGAATAGTGAGTTCCGGTTGCCGGTATTCGCTACACTTTTCAACCGACCAATCAACAATGCTTTTTTACGCAATTTCCAGCTTATTCAATTCTTTGATCTTGGAAGTGCATGGAGCGGATCGGTTAAAAACATCGAACGCCCCTTCATTGAATCGACGGCACAAGGCACACCGGTATCGGTGTTAGTCAAAGCCGGTGGTATTGGTCCGTTTGCCGGTGGTTACGGATTTGGTGTCCGCAGTACGTTGCTTGGTTATTTTCTTCGCCTCGATGCAGGTTGGGAAATGAACAGCTTTTTCAAAGGAAAGCCAATGTTGCATTTTGCAATGGGTATCGACTTCTAAATTTATTTGATATAAGATGAACCAACGCCGGATAATGTCCGGCGTTTTTTTTATGCGCGACCCCGCTCAGGGGATGTTGCCAAATTCCGCTTGATGGAACGTTCAACTTCGAAATATACCAGCATTGTTTCCATAAAGAATCTACCAAAAAAGCCTCCGTTCGATTTTAAGACCTTACGATGCGAAAACCAGACAACGAAAATGGTACCAGTCATTAACAATCGATGCCAACTTCGGGTAACGATCTGGTGTAAACGGGAAGAATCCCGGTAGAAGTGATGAAGCGTATCTGCCTGGAAAAGCAGATGCTGATCTTCATCTGCTAAAATCTGGTGACAAATTTTTTTAAGGATAATTGAGTCGGTTGCGGAACCAAGGGAGCGGTAATAAACTTTCGCAATGATCTCGGCGGTGACAAGAACAATGATCGTGTTTTCCAACCCAGCATATTTTCGAAGGGCTCTGAAGATTGAATCGACCCAATGGTCTTTGATACGGGGGATTTTATGGAGATCCATAAACTGAGCAAGTATCATCGCATGTCGTTGTTCCTCTTTAATAAATAACTTAATCGCTTCGGCATAAGAAGGATCTGCAAATTTTTTCGCGTACTTCAAAAGGTGTTTACCTTCTGAGTTCTCGCCTCGCTGAAACTGTTGAAGCGAGGTGCATATCGTTTCTTTTTCATGCTCTGTAAGATGATCAACAACGTGCCAATCAATATGATCGAATTGATGTTGGTTTGACTGAAAGTGTTGTTTCCAGGATTGGTAGTCCATGCTTCAAGGTTTAGTGGTAATGTTATTATGGAATGACGCGTGCAAGCCGCTTGAGTACGGTGTAGATGATTGTCATAAAAATAGAAAAGCAAAATACCATACCCCATGCGAAGCGGTATTCGATTGGATGGAGCAGCATATTCCCGATATCCGCTAGTAAATGAAATGGATCGGTCAAAACGTCCCAACTGTTGTAGCGCATATAACGACCGATATAGATACCTAGCGCATTCAACCACATGATAGGATATACGAATAGCCAAATGCGGACAGGCTTCCAAGTGAAGGTGACAATTTTTTCCATCTGTCTTACTGAAACGATACCGAGTAAAAGGCCGTTCCAGGCAAACGACAGTAAGAGAACAAGATCATACCACAAAGGAAGTGCGTGAATTTCCCCGAGATGAAAGAGATCAGTGAGGATATAAAATGAATTCGGAATGAAAAGTAGCCAGACAATAAATGCTGGAACAAAACGTAGTTTCCGTTCAATCCAGTCTGGATGATATTGCAGAAAATTGGTAATAGCATACGGGATATACGCAAGGAATAAATTCCAGATAAGAAAGAGGAATACAAATCTGCCGGTATAAATCATTCCGCCCGCTACCATCAGAAAACTGAAGAAGATTGAGAGGGTAAGGAGACGATCGATTTCCGTTCGGAGAAAGAACCAGCGTTTCGCGGAGAAAATAGTTTGCATGATGTTTATTGAATGTGAGGGATGAATATGATGAGGCCGATGGCGAGTGCGGCAATGGCAGCAACAAGAACAGCACCCGCGGCTACGTCTTTGATGAATCGAACACGGGGATCGAAGGTTGGAGAAATGATATCCATCATCTTCTCGATACAGGTGTTAAGCATTTCGGCGATCCAGACAATAGCAATGGCGATAAGAATAGCGATCCATTCCCCCGAGGCAAGTCGGACGATAAATCCAAGAGTAATCACAGCGATGGTTGCTACAAGATGTAGCCACGCGTTGTGTTCGGATATAAGAAAAGATCGAATGCCCCTTGCTGCGTATGCAAAACTTTTAAACCGGTCGGAAATGGAGAATCGTTTTGATTGCATATGATGATTATTGAGGATTAATTGCAGTGTTTGTTGGGTCGACCTCGCTACTCACGCGTGCGTTTGCAAGTGCAAGTTTTGTGAATCGGGGTTTGATTGAAAAAGTCGAAATCCAAACAGATATTAAAGTACTTGTCAGCCAAAAATTCAAAGCCCAGAGTTTGGTGGTACCGTCAAAGAAATCAAGAAACAAAGCAAAAAAGGCCACGGTTAAAATAGAAAGTAAGAAACACAGGAATCCCAACTTTGCGTTGATACTGTAAGGCACGACTAAACTTCCCTGAATAACGAATGGAATGATTACCAACAAGGGTGATGTCAAAAAACATCCTACGACAAACACGAGGAAGAAAGCGATGCCACCACTAAAGCCGTCCTCAATGAATACAAACCCGGCGATGAGCGACGCAGTAAACAACATCGCTCGAAACCAAAGAATGCATGCTAAAATAAATGATGACATAATGTTAGTTGATAGTTTTCAAATCAAAATACTTCGCGATAGATGCGTCAGCACTATTCCAGGAAAGCCAGGTGTACTTGTTTGTGCCGTGTTCAAGTTTATACTGGCGAATTTGTTCATCCAGTACTTTCAAATAACAGTCTTCACAATTGTAGTTCCATTGATCCAACGATTTGAGTTTAACC
>JACMLR010000064.1 GCA_014379515.1 Chitinophagaceae bacterium | reverse complement strand
TTTCTCGATTTGAACATGCCCGTAATGACCGGCAACGAATGCTTAAGGATCATCCGGGAAATGGAGTCATTAAAAAACGTCCCAGTGGTTGTGCTTAGCAGTTCCGCAGGTCAGCCCATTATTCATGCTGCCTATAATGATGGTGCCCATTTGTTCTTAACAAAACCATTTGATGAAGCTACCTTGAGAGCGAATTTATCCGACGTTGTATCGATGGATTGGAGCAATCCACAGACGATTAAAGAAGCCCAATTTATAAAAGACCAATATCGAGCATACAATAGAATAGGATTGTAAAGGGAAAAAACTACATTCTTAAAGTCTATTCCCGAAACCACACTATCAGACTGATCATTTCTCCATGTGATTCCAATTTTTCCTTACATCAAGTACGGTTAAAAACAAGAATACAACATGGCTTGCAGGTTCTCATTGAATAAGAGAAGTTCTTATTTACTCGCTTTTGGCAGCAATTAACAAAGAACCGGTAAGTCGCGCACATTTTCCCAGATGAAGTAAGAGGTTCACTCATTATCTACCTCCCGAAAGTCGACTATATCCCAGTATCGTCAAGTAGTAATTTCAGCAAGTTCTGCACCGGTCCACCCCGTGGCACATGCATCTTATTTGCTAGTTCTCTTTTTAAAAACCAGATCAATTCTCATCAACCAAAGTCCTGCATCCAAATCTACCGCGCAAGGTTATCCCAGTCATTTAGAACTCAAGGACAATTTTCAACCATTTATTCCCCGCCAGGAACTTTCCCATTATTCGCCTTGTGCACCTTTCAAAATTACTATCAACACTTTCTGAATTAATGAGGAAAGGCTCATCAAGCCGACGCGTTTTTCTTACGATTTACCGTCAAAATCCCATTTATTCGGTTCCCCCTCGTCCGATATTTACTGTCGCTTCTAATCGAGCATTTCATAAAAAGCCAGTATGATATTTTGTTTTATTTTAGTCGCCATGCAATCAGCGCTAATCGAATTGAAGGACGTCACCCTGGTTCGAACAACGACAACCATATTAACTCAGATCAACCTCAGCATCTATCAAGGTGAACAATGGGCCTTCGTTGGAAAAAGTGGTAGTGGAAAAACGACGCTTGCTCAGTGCATCGCCGGTTTAGTTTTCTGCCAGGGCTCCATCACCTACAATCAAGAAACGACAGTATCATTTGTCGAACAACAACACCGCTTTCGAACGCGGTCAAACACAAACGATTTTTACTATCAGCAGCGTTTTCAATCACAAGACGCAGACGACTCACTAACGATCCGACAAGAGCTCGAATCCTATTATAATGAATATCCCCATGGAGTTGATAAACTGGTGGAACGATTTGGACTCAAACAACAAGTTGATGAGCCATTAATACAACTCTCAAATGGCGAGAATAAACGCATTCAACTGATCAAGGCACTTGTCAATAAACCCCAAATATTAATTTTAGATAACCCTTTCACCGGACTAGATACCAATGGACGAGCGATTCTTACCGGAATATTTACTTCAATCATCTCGGAGGGTCTTCAGCTCATCATGGTCGCGCCCCGAAATCATCTTCCCGACTTCATTACACATGTTGCCGAACTTGATAACGGGAGAGTAAATTATGCCGGTACTAAACATGACTATAATTCATCCATTCATGCATCGAATACACTAACAATAGTCGAAGATATAGCGGCACTCACCACACGATTAGAAGGGGATTTCTCGACGGCGGTCAGGATGGTCAACGTAAACATCGGCTACGGTGATCGCACCATTCTAAGTAACATCAACTGGGAAATAAAAAAGGGGGAATGCTGGTCACTCAAAGGACCTAACGGTTCCGGAAAATCGACCCTTCTAAGTTTGATTACAGGTGATAACCCCCAGGCTTATGCCAACGAGATTTACATATTCGATAAGCGTCGAGGTCGCGGGGAAAGCATTTGGGATATCAAGAAAAACATCGGTCTCGTATCACCCGAGCTGCATTTGTATTTTCCATTCGGTACATCATCGTTCAATGCGGTCGCCTCCGGGCTATTTGATACGATCGGTTTATTTCGGATGTTGAATGAATCGCAGGAAGCGCTCGTCGCTGCCTGGTTGAGAATTTTGAAGATCGATTTACTTGGCAACAAAATGCTTCATCAATTATCCCTTGGCCAACAACGAATGGTTTTACTCGCACGTGCACTAGTAAAAAATCCCGCGCTGCTCGTCCTCGATGAACCCTGCCAGGGACTCGATCCGGATCAGGTTGCGCAATTCAATTCGATCATTGATGAACTGTGTTTGCATCTTGGCACAACACTTATTTATGTAAGCCACTACGATGACGAACTCCCAGCATGCATCTCACATCAGATGGTGCTCGCTTAGCGATTATTGCTCGCGGCGGCGCAGCGACACAGCGAATACAAACGAAAATGTGAGTGCTGCCTATTCCTCTGCGGCTTTGCCACTTTGCGCGAATTGTATTTGTTTTCCTTGTCTCGAAACGGCAACAATCGAATTTGGACCTTCGACATTACAATCTTGCATTAAATCCCCGAACCTGTATTCCTCCGCGTCGCTCCCGCCGAGGCGGGACCGCGAGAACCGAATTCGCACATTCGCAAATTCGCCATTCGCACATTTCTCAAACGTTTTCCACACCCGTTAACAACTACTCTTCCCCTCAGCACTTTCACATTTCCTATATTTGTCGCGTTTGTATAGCGAGAGATTCGCATTCATCCCCAATGGTATAAGTGCGATTGAATTTGCTAATCGCTGGATTTTCAATCTTCCGCAATTTATACCCGGAGAAAAAATTTCAAGAAGTTGTCATATTATTCATTCGTCCCGTTAACGGACCTACACCCTGAGGATACCACGCATGGCTAAGGAAAAAGAAAGTACCAACCTGTTTGATTACAACGAAGACAGTATTAAAACCCTTGAGTGGCGGGAGCATATCCGCCTTCGCCCGGGTATGTATATTGGTAAACTCGGGGACGGAAGTAGCCCCGACGATGGGATCTACGTGTTACTGAAAGAAGTCATTGACAACTGTATCGATGAACATACAATGGGTCATGGTAAGCACATCGATATCAACATAGAAAAAGGTACTGTAACAGTGCGCGATTTTGGACGCGGGATTCCACTCGGTAAAGTCGTTGATGTGGTAAGCAAAATCAACACCGGTGCGAAATACGATAGCAAAGTTTTCCAAAAAGCTGTCGGACTAAACGGCGTTGGTACAAAAGCAGTTAACGCACTTAGTCATTATTTTAAAGTAACTGCGTTTCGCGACGGCAAAGAAAAAACTGCCGAGTTCGAAAGAGGCATTTTGACGAAAGATCACAAGGAAGTAAAATCTTCAGAAGACAACGGCACGCTTGTCACCTTTATTCCCGATGAGACAGTCTTTAAAAACTTTCACTACATCCACGAATACCTCGATAAGCAATTGTGGAATTATTGCTATTTAAATGCAGGACTCATCATCAACTTCAACGGAAAAAAATATGTTTCCAAAAACGGCCTGCTCGACCTATTACAACGCAGCACCAATGAAGATGAACTTCGATACCCCATCATTCACCTGAAAGGAGAGGACATTGAAATTGCAATTACACACGAAAACCAATACGGTGAGGAGTATTACTCCTTTGTAAACGGTCAGTTTACTACCCAGGGCGGTACGCACCTGGCTGCTTTCAAAGAAGGTTATGTAAAAACCGTACGCGAATTTTTTAAGAAGGATTATGATGCTTCGGACATCCGCGGCAGCATTAGCGCCGCTATCTCAGTGCGCGTCCAGGAGCCGGTATTTGAAAGTCAGACAAAAACGAAACTGGGTTCACTCACCGTCTCAGAGGGTGGTCCTACAATGAAGAATTTCATTGGTGACTTCCTCAGCCGCGATCTCGATCTGTATCTCCATAAAAATCCGGCGGTAGCTGAAGCGCTGAAAAAACGGGTTGAACAAAACGAACGCGAACGGAAAGAATTGGCAGGTATTAAGAAACTGGCAAACGAACGCGCGAAGAAAGCGAATCTGCATAATAAGAAACTGCGGGACTGCCGTTACCATTATAACGACGAACCAACAGGGAAGGAAAAAGATACAATCATCGAAAAAGCGAAAGAAAGCACCATTTTCATAACGGAAGGTGATAGTGCCAGTGGGTCCATTACAAAAGCGCGTAATGTTGAAACGCAAGCGGTGTTTAGCCTACGAGGTAAACCACTAAACTGTTTTAGCCTGACGAAAAAAGTTGTGTACGAAAACGAAGAGTTTAACCTCTTGCAACATGCATTGAATATCGAAGATGGTTACGAGGATCTGCGGTATAATAATATAGTGATTGCTACGGATGCGGATGTCGATGGCCTGCATATTCGCTTGTTGTTAATGACGTTCTTTTTGCAATTCTTCCCGGATCTGGTCAAAAATCAACACATCTATATTTTACAAACGCCGCTATTCAGGGTTCGTAATAAACAGGAAACGATTTACTGTTATGATGAAAGCGAAAAGCAAGCGGCGATGAAAAAGCTCGGCAGTAAACCGGAAATCACCCGCTTCAAAGGACTGGGCGAAATCTCCCCGGATGAATTTGGTCGTTTTATTGGACGCGAAATGCGACTTGATCCCGTAATGCTCATGCAGGATACCCATATCCAACAATTACTTGAATATTACATGGGAAAAAATACGCCTGAGCGCCAGGATTTCATCATTGATAACTTGCGTGTCGAGATTGATTCTGTTGATGAAGTGGCTAAAAACGAATAAAAAACAATCTCAGCCGCAGTAACTTTTAAAAGAAACCTTACTTATGATACATGTGGTTTTTCAACAAGCAGATGTTGAAGTCATAAAAAAAGCAATGGAGCTTGAAGAGAGTCTCTCGGGAGATGTCTTCGAAATAAAAGATGAATGGGGAGTCGGTCCGATCGCCGGGTTAGATACATCCGAAGGCTGGGACACTCGTCAAAATTGGTGGCGCGAGCAGTTGACAGACACGCCGTACGGTCCCGATGTTGTTGGCAGTTTCGACGATCGTGAAACAGTGAAATCAATCAAAGCCTGGTTATCCGAAAACGAAAAAGGTGAAGCATGGATCTGGATGGGGCAGAATCAACATGATGTGACCGGTTATTATTGGTTGATGCCGCAGCTCCGGGAATTCCAGGGGCGAGTTATGGTTCTGTATCTGAACAACCTTCCGTTCTTAAACGAAAAAGGTCAGCTTTTTTACCCCTGGGGCGTTCATGACATTCTACCAAAGGAAGCTGTTAAAGCAAAGAAATTGGCAAGAGCAATCACTCTAAGTGAATATGAAGTAGATCCCGACGAATGGAAAAAATTGAGTGATGAAAATGCAATCGTACGTATTCTCGAAGGGGGAAAAAAGATCGTCGGTAAAGAAGCCAATTTTTACGATGCAGAAATTCTGAAGAATCTAACCGCAGATTGGCAAAAAGCATCTCGTGTTATTCAAAATACGCTGAACCGGATGAAGATAAAAACCGGTGATGTATTTCTGATGGGACGGGTTCGGCAAATGATCAGCGAGCAGCGAATCGATGTGACAGGCGACGTGACCAAAAGCTGGAAAGATTTTGAGCTTCGATTAAAGACTGCACAACAAATGGAAATAACAGGAGTATAATAATGAAAAAAATTCTTGCAATCAGCTCGATATTGACCGTTTTTATATTGAGTGCTGCTGCCCAAATAACAACGGCCAGGTTGGATGAAATAATGACCGCCTTCACTGCGCTGGAGAAATTCAATGGCTCCGTTCTCGTCGCGAAGAAGGGCCAGGTTTTGTTGGAAAAAGGTTATGGCTGGAAAAATATAAAAGACAGTACTCGCAATGATGACAAGACGATTTATCAAATCGGATCTGTAACAAAACAGTTTACTTCAGCCATCATCATGAAATTGGTCGAGCAGAAAAAATTAGCGGTAACACACAAGCTTAGCAAGTACTACCCCGACTATCCTAAAGGAGATAGTATTACGATCCATAACCTGCTCACCCATACTTCTGGCATCTACAATTATACGAATGATGGCAAGTTCATGAACAGTGAAATTGCAAAACCTCAAACGGAGCAGAAAATGATCTCCTTGTTCCGTGATCGGCCATTGGATTTTTCACCAGGTAGTAAATATAGCTATAGCAATTCTGGCTACTCACTGTTGGGGTACATCATTGTAAAAGTGACCGGCAAAAGCTGGGAACAAAATATGCGCGAGTTAATTTTAACGCCACTACGCATGCAGCATTCCGGGTTTAATTTCACTTCCCTGAAATCACCGGATAAGGCAACAGGTTATTTTTTCCTGGGAGCAAAAGGAAATCAGCCTGCGCCGATCGTTGATTCAACAGTGGCTTATTCTGCCGGTTCGCTCTATTCAACCGTCGGGGATTTGTACCGCTGGGAACGATCCATCTATACAAATAAAATTTTGACTGCAGATAGCTGGAAAAAAACATTCACTCCATTCTTAAGCAAGTACGCCTATGGATGGTCGATCGACACATTATTCGATCGGAATACGACAGCCCACAGCGGCGGGATTCACGGATTCAATTCCTACCTACTTCGTTTTCCCGAAGAAGAACTGGTCGTAATCCTCATCGCAAATAAGCCCACGCCCGCAATGAATGCAATCTCACATACGCTCGCAGCTGCTTCATTGAACCTTCCATACGAGGTGCCGAAAGAAAAAGTAGCCACAACAATATCGGATGAAAAATTGGCTACCTACGTCGGCACATATCAAATGGACGAGGGGTTGGAAGTATTTGTTGAGCTCGAGAATCATCAATTGAAATCCAAAATCTCCGGTCAGAAATTCTTTGATCTCTTCCCCGAAAAAGAAGATCGGTTCTTTTTAAAAGTAGTAGAAGCTACTGTAGAATTTGTAAAAGGTACGGATGGAAAAGTAAACGCACTTATCATCAATCAGAATGGCCGTTCTACAACAGCAAAAAAGATTAAGTGATGAACACAATGAAAAAGGTTATAGCACTGGAAGAGTTTATCATGTTTGCAGCAAGCATTGTTGTACTGTATGAGTTTGGGTTGCCGTGGTGGACTTTCCTAATCTTGTTCCTCGGGCCGGATATCAGTATGCTTGGTTATCTCGCAGGAAATAAAGTTGGTGCAATTACATACAAC
Source organism: Chitinophagaceae bacterium (assembly GCA_014379515.1). Classification (GTDB taxonomy): domain Bacteria; phylum Bacteroidota; class Bacteroidia; order Chitinophagales; family Chitinophagaceae; genus Endoryza. The sequence continues at coordinate 1,482 of JACMLR010000064.1, read as the reverse complement.
CTGTTTCATCATAAAGGAATTGCAATCCTCCTGATCGCCATCGGATTTTATTTTGAATCCGATCTAATCGGTTTTGCGGGCGTGATTTTATTTGGGCACTCTTCGATGGATCGTTGCTTTGGATATGGATTAAAACTTTTCGACGGATTTAAATTCACTCACCTCGGTGTAATTGGAAAAAGTAAGATATGACAGCAAAGAAGAAGGAAAGTTTTTTTGAGAACGAAAGTGGTGTTCAGGGCCAGTACAAATCGTGGTTCCTCGATTATGCTTCTTATGTAATTCTCGAACGCGCGGTCCCTGCTGTTGAGGATGGACTCAAGCCCGTACAACGCAGAATACTTCATGCGATGCGCGAAATGGATGATGGACGATTTAATAAAGTCGCAAACATCATTGGGCAAGCGATGCAATACCATCCACATGGCGATGCGAGTATCGGTGATGCATTGGTAAATCTTGGCCAAAAAGATTTATTAATCGAAACCCAGGGTAACTGGGGTGATGTACGCACCGGGATGGACGCAGCAGCAGCTCGTTATATTGAAGCGCGTCTTTCTAAACTCGCCCTGGAAATCGCTTTTAATGCAAAAACAACCGAATGGCAATTAAGCTACGATGGTCGCAAGAATGAACCAGTAGCGCTCCCAATGAAATTTCCGTTGTTACTCGCGCAAGGCGCAGACGGGATAGCAGTCGGACTATCAACCAAAATACTTCCCCATAATTTTTGCGAACTGATTGAAGCATCGATCAAATACCTGCGCGGGAAACGGTTCGAACTCTTCCCGGATTTTCAAACTGGGGGTATGATCGACGTTGCCAATTATAATGAAGGAAAGCGCGGGGGTAAAGTGCGCGTGCGTGCGCAAATTGAAGAGTTGGATAAAAGAACTTTGATAATTCGTGATACACCATACGGTGTTACCACCACGAGTTTAATGGATTCGATCGTTAAAGCAAATGACCAGGGAAAGATCAAAATCAAAAAAGTTACCGACTATACCGGCGCAAATATTGAAATCCATATCGAGTTAGCGGCCGGCATATCACCCGATATAACGATCGATGCACTTTATGCCTTCACGGATTGTGAAGTAAGTATATCACCAAACGCCTGCGTGATTGTTGCGCAAAAACCGCAATTTCTGGGTGTGCACGAGTTGCTCCGCATTTCGGCAGACAATACAAAGGAATTGCTGAAACGCGAACTTGAAATCAAACTTGCCGAACTCCAGGAAAAATGGCATTTCACCTCACTCGAAAAAATCTTCTTCGAAGAAAAGATTTATAAAGAACTTGAAAAGAAGCATGCCACCTGGGAGAAAGTGCTCGAAGCTATCGCCGATGCCTTTCTTCCTTTCAGGAAACAATTGAAGAAAGATATTACGCGGGAAGATATTATCAAACTAACGGAGAAGCCTGTTCGACGAATCTATAAACTGGACATTGACGAACTCAATGCACAGATCAAAGGACTGG
>JACMLR010000009.1 GCA_014379515.1 Chitinophagaceae bacterium | reverse complement strand
GTTTTGTTTACCAATTTCGAATCAATGTCTGGTCTGCAACGTCAATTGCCCTATATCCGTAGTATCGCAAAGAACCACCTTGTTCTTGTTGTGTTTTTTGAGAATACTGAGTTGCGTCAGTTAACTGAAAAACCCGCCCCCGATATAGAAAGTCTATACATCAAAACAATTGCTGAAAAATTCCAGCATGAGAAGAAACTTATCGTGAAAGAGCTTCAACAACACGGCATATTTACAATTCTAACAGCCCCAAAGAATCTGACGGTTGATACTGTCAACAAATACCTTGAGTTGAAAGCAAGACAGGCAATATAAAGCTGCACAGTTATATTTGCACCTCATTAATAAAAGCAAGTTGGATTCATCCCGCAACATTTTTGAAGAAGGCCAGGTGCTTCTGATCGATAAACCATTGCAATGGACATCTTTTGATGTTGTCCGAAAACTGCGGGGTATGATGCGCATCAAAAAGGTTGGTCATGCCGGCACACTCGACCCGTTAGCAAGTGGATTGCTTATTCTTTGTACGGGAAAGTTTACAAAGAGGATCAACGAGTACATGTCTCAGGAGAAAGAATACACTGGAACTTTTACGCTTGGCGCCACAACACCCACCTATGATTTAGAAAGTGCACCGGCGAATTTTATAGAGTATAATAACCTGAGCACGGAAAATCTTCACGCCGCAACAAGTAAGTTCATTGGCCCAATTATGCAGATTCCACCGGCACATTCTGCAATAAAAAAAGACGGAATACCGGTGTATGAACTGGCGCGTAAAGGAATTGATGTCAAACTTGAACCACGAGCAGTGACCATACGGGAATTCGAAATAACCTCAATAGAACTTCCGGTGTTGGGTTTTCGTGTCGTCTGTTCAACTGGTACGTATATACGTAGTTTAGCAAATGATTACGGTGCATCGCTTGGCTGTGGCGGTTACCTTAGCAGTTTATGCCGTACACGAATCGGTAGGTTTACGGTTGCGGAAGCGATGTCGATGGAGCAGGCTGCAGAATTTATAAAGTCGGGTATTAGAAAGGAAGGTTAATTCCAAGTTGGAACTGGCCATCAAATAATTCAAGCTTATGAAACCATCCACTATTTATGTCTGAAAATCTTGGGTCTTTCAGTTTATATGCCCAATCGAGACGGATAAGGAAGAACTCAAAATCGAAACGTAATGAGGTACCACCACCGATAGCGAGGTCTTTATAAAGTCTGTTGAATGCAAATGAAGCTTCCTCTATTTTAATGTTGCCGGCTTTGTCCTCAAACTCTTTTCCCCAAACATTCCCTGCATCAATAAAAAAAGCGCTTTTTACTTTTATGCCAGCGATACTCGTTAAGTTGAAACGGTATTCCATATTGGCTTCGAGTTGCATGTTGCCGAAACGATCATTTGCACCACTCGCCGCAGTATCATAGATGATCGATGAACCGGGTCCGAGTCGACGAACCGGCCATGCGCGCATACTGTTTGGTCCACCCGCAAAATAGGCTTTGAAAAAAGGCAGCTTATTTTCTGGCTGATCACCTTTGGTCCCGTACACATAACCAAACCCAGCAAACAATCGAAACGCCCAACCGGAACGGCTGATATGACTATTGGTAACTTCAAAATCTGTCTTAACGTAACGGAAGAGATTGTTTCTTTCGAGATTTCTAAAGAAACCAGTGAGCGCACCACTTTCTTCTAAACGCACTTTTATATTGGTAAACCGGTTTTTTCTGATCCAGGATGTATTCATTCCGCCAATCACACCAATAACAAATCCATCGTTGAATGCGTACTGCAGTGAGGGGATGCGGGCAATTAGTTTGGCAAGACTGTCCTTTCCCTGTAACCGGGTGTACTCTATATTCGGTATTGTTAGCTGCCAGTTAACAGTAGGCCGACTACGCGCACGTCTGTTCGACCACTCATACGTCCAGGATGTATTCAGTGAACTCACATCATAAATTTCCCGTCGGATTGTATACGCGCCATTGATATTAAAAACGGTTCGTTGATTTATTGCACGCTCTTCTGTACGTAACGCAAGACGGAAAGGAATGATGAGCCGCGGAAAATAGATGGAATGGGAAAGATTTGCTTGAAGCGTTTGAATAAAATTGGAACCAAGTTCAATACCGAATCGTGCGTTCGTGCTTGATTGAATTGATTCACGGAATGCATTGCGATTGGTAATCGAAAAGTTCACTCCAATACCAAAAAATTGACTGGTAGTAAGGTAGTCTGCAATATTGCGGCTAACTTCCAGATCATTCTTCATGTTGAGTCGGGCCGATGGATACAATTTTATTTCTGAATCGAGATAATTGACGCTGTCGGTGTACCGTTCAGTGAGTGATACATCAACGTTTTGCCAGGACCCCAGCCGATTGAAGATATTAACCGTGCGGAAATAGTTCCGCTCCCGGTACAAACTGTCTGGAAACAGGAAAACATTTCGCGCTATGAAAGGAAGTTTGAAGCGTTTACTGCTATAGAAAAAAGTAAAAGGATATCCTTGAACAGTCGTTGTGTCCAGTTTCGGTACGTCGGCAGAATCAAGCACATAAATTTGATCGGGATAGACATTGACCTTACCAATAAAAAATTGTTTCAGGTGGGTGGTATCGCGTGCTTCGCGTTGTTTTAAAACGACATTGATTGAAGGATTTTCGTTTTTTCTTTGAAGTGAATCGAGCAATCGAAGTTGCTCAAAGGGGTCGAGGGTCGGATCGATTAATGCTGCGATTACAGTATCGACTTCTGCATAAACGTCGTCGCGACTAATCTTATAAAATCCATTGTTATGAAACACCTGTAAAAGTCTATCCACTTCATTAGAAATAACCTGGTGGGTATATGGATCATTTTTTCGAAGTAAGGAATTCGGCTTGGAACGCATTGCAAGTTGTTGCAATTCTGGTGTAAGTAAATCGAATCCCACGGAATCAATTTTCGTTCGTTTGCCTGTAGTCACAGTAAACTGCGTTGTAACACGTTGCTGATCCCGGTCGCGCGACAGCGCATGTCTTTTCTTATAAGCAATTGTGAATGTATCCTCAATTGTCGGGTAGAAATATCCGTTCGCATTGAGAAGAGCCCGCATGTATATTTTAGACAGATCGATGTTCGCCGTATCAAAAATGACGGGATTTGTAAGAACGGGGATTCCCCATGTCGAAATGATGCGAGGTTTTAAACTATCATCGAGCTGGTTCTCCAGGTTTTCGATCAGATCGCGCTTATCAGCCTGCGACATATTGCCGTTAACCGCCACGTTGGTTCGGTAAACAAAAGGAATATTCTTTGGGTAATTCTTTTTTACGAGACAAGAACTAAGCAGCAGCATCGACACTCCCGCAAACAGGCAAAACCGGAAATGATTAAAAAAACTAACTTGCTGGCCAGGTAACATATTATTAAAAGGGGAAACGATGCTGGTTAAATCGCAGGTCAAATATATTCAAAGTTTAAGCCAGAAAAAATTAAGGGATGAAACCCAGTTGTTTATTGCAGAGGGCCCGAAGATTATTAACGAATTCTTGCGTAGTACTCCCGGTCGTCTTCACCAGTTGTATGCAACAGCAACATGGTTAAAAGCGAATGACGAACTGGTTCGCACCATCCCCGGCGATCGAATTATAGCTATCGATGAAAAAGAACTGGAAAGTATCTCAACACTTTCAACTCCAAACGAAGTTGTCGCAATTCTTCGCCAGCCGGAAAGACAGCGTTCCATTGAGTTAAAAGACACAGTTACTTTAATGCTCGACTCGATCCAGGATCCGGGAAATCTCGGTACAATCATTCGATGTGCCGATTGGTTTG
>JACMLR010000063.1 GCA_014379515.1 Chitinophagaceae bacterium | reverse complement strand
TCTCGGAGTCGGGTTTTTTTATGCCCTAAATTAGAATATAGAATATCGAATCTAGAATATAGAATATGGAATGTCGAAATGGTGAGCACATTCTATATTCGATATTCTATATTCGACATTCAGTGTTGTCCGGTAAAAGTAAGATTCTAGGTATTTGTCTTCTGTAGCTTAATAAAATCAAGGGGGATTCTCGATTTAAGAAAAGTAAGCCCCCCCTTGTTATGTTAGGTAAAGTTTTAATTGAGGAGTGGGTGGCTGTTTACAATACTGCAACATGGCTTTTTCCGGATGGATTAAAAATGCATACAGGTTAATATAAGTTGTTAGGTGTTGGCGGATGAGTCCTGCCACGTTAGCGAACGACCATTTTCTTTTCCTGACCTTATCGACTTTATCCTTTACTGTTTTTATAAGCAGGTCAGCAATCAGTCCACACCACAATTGTATTTTAATTGCATTTTCATTATCGCCCAGGAAGTCCTGAAGGTTAAAGTTTTGTTTGATCCGTTTAAAAAGCAGTTCTATATCCCAACGCTGTTTATAGATGCCTGCAATGGTAAGGGCATTCATCGTTAGGTTGTTAGAGATAAAACTAAACTCTTTATTATTATCCTTGTCAAAGAAGCGTACAAGCCGAACCGTTTGAACCCGATTGATGTGTGCCTTTCGGGGATTTCCCAACAGAATGACAACATCCTCAAGGACACCCTGCTGTTGCTGGTCGGTCGTTACCGGTAATTGCTTTTGAACAGACCATACAGCGGTTGGATGTAACCGAGTAACCCACATAACTTTTTGACGGGTCCAGTTTATAAACGATTGATAACTGTTATAGCCGCGGTCCATTACCACAATGGAACCCTTCGGCAGCGCCAGCATTGGTAAGAATAGTTTATCATTTTCTTTGGCTTCAGACAAGTAAATAAAACAGGGCAACTGGTCTTTGGCCCGTACCAATAGATGCGCTTTGGCTCCACCCTTCTTCCTGCCGTTGTTGCCATAACTACCCATTCCAGCCATGACGGAGGAGAAAAGAGTTATCGTTGTTGAATCAACAATGAATAGACGATTGCGAATGGATTTTTTGTTTAGGCTGTCCGGTAAACTTCCATAATGATGTCGATAGAGACGATGAAATAAAGCACCGAAAAAATCAGCCGTACGCCTCGCATTTGCATCAGCCAGCGTACTGCGGCGGGGTGTATATTTAAGACCCAGGTGCTTCAACCGAAAGACATTGGCCTGAAGACCTGTAATAAGTTCACGCAGAGAACTGCAGTGATGAAACGCTGAAAATAACATACTGACCAAGTGGTCATATGAAGTAAATTTTTTGCAGTACCGATCGCAATTGTATTCCCGGCTAAGGCTATGCACAAGCGAACGGGGAATCAAAGAAAGTAGCTGTGAAAAAACAGGCTGTCCGGTAAAAAAAGTATTTTTAGGCATATTAGTTTTTCGTGTGGTAACCTAAAGCTAATAGAAAAGGAGGCTTCAAAACCTCCTTTTTATGTTTTCGATATACTTTTACCGGACAACACTGATTCTGTATTCTGTATTCTGTATTCTGTATTCTGTATTCTGTATTCTGTATTCTGTATTCTGCTATATTCGATATTCTACATTCAATATTCACTCCACGCTATGATTCGATTTCAATTATTCCTTTCAATCTTACTATCTACTCAAACGTTATTGGCCCAACGAATCACACTCAATGCAGCCAATCAACTTCCCGGTACACCCGTCTTCATTCAATTACCAAACTCTTATTCTTTGCTCGACCATTATGAAATCGTTGATACAAAAACCGGTAAGAAATTCGCGGCTCAGTTGCTCGATTCATCCACTATCGTTTTCCTGATGCCGGCAATTAAAACATTAAACCCTGCAATTTTCAATCTGCAAAAATCAAAACTTGTTCGGCGCAGTTTAATCAACGTCACACAAAGCGATAGCGGCTTACGCGTTTCTAACAACAACAAGCCCGTCTTCTTCTATCATACAGCAATCGTTGATCCTCCGGCGGACAGCCCATCCTATTATCAACGCAGTGGATTCATTCATCCGCTTTACACCCCGTCAGGTGTAATCTTAACAGACGACTTTCCAGTCGGTCACGTTCACCAACATGCGCTTTTTGCAGCATGGACCAACACAACTTATCGAAACCAGTTCATCGACTTCTGGAACCAACACTCAAAAAAAGGAACTGTTACTCATTCAAAAATCATTGAGGTAACTGAGGGACCCGTTTGTGCACGCATCAAACTGCTACTTCATTATGTGAGCAACGAATTTGGAAAAATACTGGACGAAAAATGGACAATCACCATCTATCCAACAAAATCATATTTTCTGTTCGATCTGGAATTAGATCAACATAACAATACCACCGACACGTTGTACATCAATAAATATCATTACGGTGGGATGGCACTACGTGGAAGCAAACATTGGAATCCCGACGATAAGATAAACTATCAATCTCCCTGGAGTTTACTAACGAGCGAAGGATATCGCGACTCGGCCGCAAATCATACCAAAGCAAAATGGGTAGATGTTTCAGGAACGATCAACAAATCAAAAGCGGGACTAACGGTGTTCAATCATCCAACCAATTTCCGGCATCCACAACCGATCCGCGTGCATCCTGCAATGCCGTATTGGGTATATGCACCAATGGTAGATAGTCTATTTTCGATTGCTCCCGGCGCCTCATACCACGCGCAATTTCGATACTACGTGCACGAGGGCTCGGCAGACGAGCAATTCATTCATGAATTATGGAAAAATTATTCAGCTCCTCCGAAGGCGATAATAAAAGACAAGTAATTACCGCCCGAATTTTTCTGACCAGCTCAGCATTCCGCCAGTGAGATTTTTTACATTCGCAAATCCAAATGTTTCAAGCATCAAACACGCCTGGCCACTACGGTTCCCGCTTCGGCAATACACAATTACTTCTTCTTGTTTCAGGTCTTCGATTTCTTCGATCTGCATTATCTGGACCTTACCAAGAGGGAGAAGTTGGCCGCCAATATTAAATTCAGTGTGCTCATGTGGCTCACGGACGTCAATAATATTTAATTTTTCACCCGCATCCATTCGCGCCTTTAATTCTTCCGCAGTAATTGTTTGCATAAAAATATTTTACAGAGATTTTTATTGAGGTATCGAATCAACCTGTCTCACCGGACGCTCAATCCCGATCCATACAGCTATATTTTGACCCTGACGAATCCGGTTGGCACGTCCGTCGGTCGTATACTTTTCTGGTTGCTGCCGATACACAAACGCGGCAGTGGTATCTACTACCCCACCGTCGGGGATTGCAGTGATTGCAAATCCGCTGCCCTCCAACATTACCTTAGCTTCTGAATAAGGCATGCCAAAAAGATCTGGCACCATAAACTCATCACCTTCTCCGGTTCCAAGCACAAGGTCAATCACCGAACCCATCGGCAATTTCGATCCAGGTTTAATTCGCACGCCGTTAAAGATTTGTTCGAGAACGGAATTTTTTGCAAGATCCATCCTATAGCTTGTGTCACCACGTTTTAAGCTATACTGCTTCAACACAACTTCTGCACTTCGGAAACTCAATCCTTCTAATAATGGCATTTCGATCGTAGGAGGTACTGATCGATTGATTGTAAGATAAACAGTTCGATTTCGCTTCACTACCTCATCCGCTTCAGGAAATTGCCTCAGAACGGAAAGCGCTTGAGCTGTATCGTTATAAATAGAATCTTGCAATTGCACTTCGAAACCCTGTCCTTCGAGTACCCGGGTAGCTTCCGCGAACGATTTCCCCGTAACTGAAGGTATAGTGAGTGTGCTCCCATGGCGGGTAATAAAGTTCAGTGATACAAGGAACAGTAAGATGACTATAGTCACCAGCACAATACTGAACAGGATGTTTACCCACAACGGTTTTGCGGTAATGAATTTGAACACAGGTTATCTAATTTTTGGTTTTGATGGTGAACAGTTAGTCCTAACTTTTTCTGCTCAACGCTTCCTCTATAAGAGATGAATAAAAATCCTTTAACGATAAGCCCATGATTTGTACCTGCTGCGGTATAATGCTTGCTTCACTTTGTCCGGGTACAGTATTTATTTCCAGTATATAAGGCTGCTTTTTCTTTTCGTTGAATATAAAATCAATTCGTACAACGCCACGACAATTGAACACCTCGTATACGCGTTGTGCTGTATCACGAATCGCGCCAGTCATCTGGTCATCGATTTTAGCTGGTGTAATTTCTTCACTCAACCCCTGGTATTTTGCTTCGTAATCAAAGAAATCTTTCTTCGTAATTATTTCAGTGATTGGCAATACTACAATGCCGGACGTTGTTTTGTAAACGCCAACTGTAAACTCTCTTCCAGAAATATATTCCTCAACAAGCACCTGGTCATCCTCCTTAAAGGCTTTTGCCAGCGCGTCTGGTAATTCACGTGCCTCATTTACTTTACTGATGCCAATACTGCTGCCACCGTTATTTGGTTTGATAAACAACGGAAGTTGCAATTGACCCAGAATTGCCGCGGGTTCTACAGGAGAATGCTTAAAAAGGTGAAGTGATTTGGCTGTATTGATTCCGGCAAATGCTGCAACTGCAACAGTGTACCGCTTATTGAAAGTTAATGCAGACGTCGCGGTATCGCAAGAAGTGTAAGGAATTCCAAGAAGATCAAAATAGCCCTGAAGTTTACCATCCTCGCCCGGTGTACCATGGATACCGATCAGGACTGCATTAAAATTGATTTTCCTGCCTGCGGCGATTATGGAAAAATCCTTGCGGTCAACTTCCTGCTTTCCATTTTCCGTTTCATAAAACCAACCGTCGCGGGTAATATCAATTTTATAAACGTCGAACCTGGTATGATCGAGATTTTTCTCAATAGTAATAGCGCTTTTGTAGGAAATAACTGCTTCACTTGAATAACCGCCGGTAACGAAAGCAATGGATGGCTTCATGCAGGATGATCAATTTTCAGCAAATAAACGAAAAGGATTTGAGTTTGAGAAGGTCAGCGGCCAGTCAGGCCATTAAAAGTCGCAATTGAACACCTGAAATTCAAAGATTAACGCGGCATTAGTTAAGCAAGATGTTTTGCCCGATGGCATAAAAAATAAAGGTGAAGAAGTAACCTCTTCACCTTTTTACGACGGGAAATATCACCCGCCTGCTTAGAGTAGCCTTAGGCTACAGTTTGCGATTTGTGCAATTTGAAGTTACGACCCCGGCGAGGCGGTTTCCAAATTTAAAACGATAACTTATGCACAGTGCGTAATTAAATATGCAGTTTAGCTTTCTTCACCATTAACTCCTCAACTGTTTCCTGGTACATTTCATCTGGTACGCAACAATCAACCGGGCAAACGGCTGCACATTGCGGCTCTTCATGGAAACCCTGGCACTCGGTACATTTATTTGGAGTGATATAGTAAGTGTCAACGCTAACGGGTGCATTTTTTTGGTCAGCATCAACAACAGTTCCATCGACTAAAGTGTACTGACCTTTTACTGTCGTTCCATCAGCAATCGCCCATTCCACGCCTCCTTCATAAATGGCGTTGTTCGGACATTCCGGTTCACATGCTCCGCAGTTGATACATTCTTCTGTTATTTTGATCGCCATAACAAATACAGTTTTTTAGTTGAGGATATATTTGCATTTCAAAAATAAAGGTTCGCAAATGAAATGCTGGAGTAAATTTCAGTAATAACTTTCAGCATTCCATCCGACCTATAATAAAAATAAAAAAATACGGATGAATTTACAACATAGAATTGAGCTGATGGCAAGGTTGGGAGATTACGTGGATAAAAACACCGAAGAATACCAATCAATAAAAGAAAACGCAAACCGTGAGAATCCCTGGTTCATTCCCGAATTCATTGACCTTGCTTCAAAGAACATTGCCCATGAATTTCTGAAGAAAGACAAATTGGAGCAATGGGTAAAGAACTACGCTATTCCCCGGGAACAGCCCCAGCCAAAGAATGTTGGAATTGTAATGGCAGGAAATATTCCGCTGGTAGGTTTTCATGATCTTATGTGTGTTTTTATCAGCGGGCATAAAACAACCATCAAGCCTTCT